>JASGFP010000030.1:0-33488 GCA_047605445.1 Rhodoblastus sp. | reverse complement strand
CGATGGTAAGCGCCGCGTCGACCATCGCTCCCGGGATCGGGTCTCCTTCCCGGTCGATGACCCGGACGCGATAGGGGAAACCCTCATCGAGATGCACTGTGATCGGGTCGGGGTCGCGGTGGCGGTCGGACTTCTTGGCCGATTTCGTCTCGGGTGACGGCTGCTCGCCCGACGGTTGGATGGGGAGGGGCGGGTCGCGACGGCGGCTTTCGTCGGCGCGGGCCTGGGCGCGCTCGGCGCGGGCCTGGGTGTCCTCGGCGCGGCGTTCGCGTTGCGCTTCGATACGCGCGCGTTCGGCCTTTTCGCGCGCCGCTTCCTCGCGCCGCTCGATCTCACGTGCGTGCGCGGCCTGCCGGCGCGCCGTTTCCGCCGCACGCGCCTGCGCCGCGCGACGTTGCTCAGCCTGCGCGCGCAGCGTGTCCTGCGCGATGGCTTCGGCGGCGTCGGGGGCAGGCGGAGGCAGCGGCAGCGTCGCGAGTTCGTCCAGCCGCTCCTGCGCGCTCGCCGGGGCTGGCGCGACGGCTGGCTCCGCAATATGCCGCGGTGCGGGCCGCTGCGGCGCGCTCGTCTCTGCTTTGCTGTCGGGAGCGGCTGACGCCTGCTCGACGACGAGCTCGATCATTTCGATATCGTCGGGGCCCGAGGAGAGCTTGTGCGCAGCAAGGCCGACGACGCCCGCGGCGACGCAGACATGCAGCGCCAGGGACAGAGCAAGCGCCACGCCGGGCCTGGCGTCCGCCGCGGCAGGCGCAGCCTGCAGCAAGACCGGCGCGAAGTCGGGCGGAAGAGCAAGGTCCGGCGCGATTTCCACCGCATTGACGGGCGCCGCTTCGCACGGCGAGTCGACGGCGGGCGCAACGCCGCCGCACTCGTCACGCAATGTCCTCGCAGCCAGCACGAACAGCCTCCAGCACGCGCATTGAAACTCCGGAACGCCCCGTCCGGGAATGCGCTGAAGATGGCCGGTCTCCTGACTTGCGGTTCGCGGGCGTCAAATCGCCTTCCCGGCCCGATGCGATCCTGCTGGAGGCGGATCGCGGCCAGTGGCTTTCGTGCTTGACGCCTAGCCGCTCACAGTTGCGGGGGCAGTTGCGGAATTGGCCCGACGGCCGCGCCGCATTCCCGTTTCACTCCGGCCAGCGACGCCCGCCGGAGAACCATCGCCCGCGATTTTACGGAAATCGTGGCGCCGGCGCAACGCGAGCGCGCATGATCGTCGTGTGCGCGACTGGCTCTATTGACTCTCGATCCACCGGACTCGATAGGTGGCTGCGATGGCGCCCGCAAGGGCTGAAAAGGGAATGCGGCAGGGCGGATCCGAACGGACGAGCCCGAAACCGCAGCTGCCCCCGCAACTGTGAGCGGCGAGCCGAGAACCGACATGCCACTGCGGATTTCCGCGGGAAGGCGGTTCGAGGCGGCGACCCGCGAGCCAGGAGACCTGCCATCAGTCGTGGTCACGCGCGATGGCTTCGGGCGGGGTGTCTCGGAGAGGTTTCGGCGCCTGCGTCATGCAGGCTTCGTGATCGATCGCAGTGACGGTCCACGCTCACTGCGAGTCTGAATCCATGCCTTCCCAATCCGTCTCCGCCACCCTCGGCAGGGCGCGCCTGCGCGCGCTTGCGCATGTCGCGCCCGCCGCGCTCCTGATGTCCATGTCCGGCGCGGCTATCGCGCAACAGGCAGGGCGCGTCGAAAAGCTCGAGGAGATCAACGTTGTCGCGACGTCCGCGCCGACGCCGAACGACCAGACGGGCAGTTCCGTCACCGTCGTGACCGCTGAGCAGATCCAGCAGATGCAGCGCCGCTCGGCGCCGGAAATTCTCCAGACCGTGCCGGGCCTCAATGTCGTGCAGACCGGCGGCGCCGGCGGATATACGAGCGTGTTCATGCGGGGCACGAACGCCAATCACGTGAAGGTGCTGATCGACGGCATAGAGGTGAACGATCCGGCGTCCGCCACCGGCACATTCGATTTCGGCCAGTTGCTGGCCGGCGACATCG
This sequence comes from Rhodoblastus sp., assembly GCA_047605445.1. Taxonomy (GTDB): domain Bacteria; phylum Pseudomonadota; class Alphaproteobacteria; order Rhizobiales; family Beijerinckiaceae; genus JAJXWB01. The sequence goes on along the minus strand of JASGFP010000030.1, from coordinate 31,484 downwards.
AGCGCATCGAGGTCTTGCGCGGTCCGCAGAGCGGGCTCTACGGCTCGGACGCGATCGGCGGCGTGATCTCGATCACCACCAAGAAGGGCGAGGGCCCTGCGAAACTCACCGCCTTCACCGAAGGTGGATCGTTTGGCGCGCTCAACTCTTCGCTTGGCGTGCGCGGCGCGCACGAGAACGTCAATTACGCCTTCACGATCCAGCGCCAGAGCGTCGGCAGCCTGCCGGTCACGCCGCCGGAGCTCGTGCCGCCCGGCGTTCCCGTCAACAACAATTCGTACCAGAACGTCACCTTCTCCTCGAAGGTCGGCGCGCAACTCAACGACATATTCGGAGTCAATCTCGTCGGCCGCTATACGGATTCGAAGCAGCATTTCACGACCGACGATTTCGGCCTGCCCTACGGCTTCGCCTTTTCTTCGCCGAACGGCAAGCAGGACGTGCAGCACGACAAGCAGGCCTATGTGCGCGCGGAGGGTACGGCCAATCTGTTCGACGGGCGGTTCAAGAACTGGTTCGGCGTGTCGCACATGCGCTCCGACACATGGGCGAAGCCCGGCGACCAGACGCCGACCTTCTTCTCCAACGGCTACCAGCCGCCATATCAGTACATCGGGCAGCGCACGAAGTTCGACTGGCGCGGCGAGTTCGAAGTCGTGAGCGGACACAAGCTGATCGGGGGACTGGAGTCGCAACGCGACTGGCTAGACATTCCCATGCTCGACCCCTCGCAGACCGCGACGTCGGCGGCCTATACGAACAACGCCGGATATCTCGAATATGTCGGCAATTTCTGGGATCGCTTCTTTCTGGCGGCCAATGTGCGCCGCGACCGCAACAGCCAGTTCGGGGGGCACACGACCTATCGCATCGCGCCGTCGTTCCACGTGCCGTGGACGGATACTGTGTTGAAGGCGAGCTACGGCACGGGCTTCAAGGCGCCGACGCTGAACCAGCTCTACGTCAGCTATCCCGCCTTCTTCTATTTCGCCAATCCAAACCTGCAGCCGGAGCAAAGCCGCGGTTTCGACGTCGGTTTCGAACAGCCCCTGTTCGAGGATCGCTTCCGCTTCGGCGCAACCTACTTCCGCAACCGCATCAAGAATCTCATCAATTCGCAGTTCGATCCGGCGACCTTCACTTCGACGCTGGTCAATATCGGCAGCGGCAAGACCTATGGCGTCGAGGCTTTCGCGCAGGCGCGCGTGTTCGATCAGCTCACGCTTCGCGCCGACTACACCTATACGGTCTCGCGCGACGCCAGCCCGATCGCGGCGACTCTGGCGGCGGCGCAGACCGAGTATCTGCGCCAACTGGTGGAAGGCACGCCGCAGCCCGATCTGCTGCGCCGCCCCCGGCGCAAGGCGAGCCTGCAGGCGACATGGAAGCCGATCGACAAGCTCAGCCTGTCGGCGAGCCTCGTTCGGGTGAGCGGATGGATCGACGGCACGCGCGACTTCACGATCGCCCGTTACCAGGCGCCCGGCTACATGCTGGTCAATGTCGCGGGCTCGTACGATCTTGCAGAAGGCGTGACGGCGACGGCGCGCGTCGACAATCTCTTCAACAAGCAATACCAGAGCCCGACGGGGTTCCGGGCGCCGGGGCTCGCGGCCTATGCCGGCCTGCGCATGACCTACTGAAAATCGCGCGGCGCGCCGTCACATCGACAGCGCGCCGATGCTCGCGCCGCCGCACACCAGCAATGTTTGCCCGGTGACGAAATCGGCGGCCTCGTCACAGAAGAAATCGACGGCGCGCGCCACGTCCGCCGAGCGGCCGAGGCGGCCAACGGGAATGTTCTTCGCCAGCGCTTTCGCGCGTTCGGAATCCGGCGACATGACCGCCTCGAACATTTCCGTATCGCCGATCGGGCCGGGCGAGACGACGTTGACGGTTATGCCATGTGGCGCGAGTTCCAGCGCCCACGTGCGGGCCATGCCGATCATGCCGGCTTTGGTCGCTGAATAGACGGTGCGCGTCTGCAATCCCATCGCCGCGCGCGACGAGATGAGAACGATGCGGCCGAAACGAGCCGCTTTCATGCCGGGCAGCGCGGCCTGCGCCAGTTCGATCGCTGCGCCAAGATGGAGTTGCGAGAGCGCGGCGAGATCGTCGAGTTGCACATCCTCCAGCAGCTTGGCGCGAATGACGCCGGCGTTGTGGACGATGTGGGTGATCGGCCCGCCGGCGAGCACGTCCTGCGCGGCCTGCTTCGTCGCCGCGGCGTCGGTGAGATCGACTTCGACGAAGGCGAGTTTCGCATTGCTCCATTCGGGCTTGCGGCGCGACAGGCAGACGACGTCATGTCCGCGCGAGATGAGCTTCTGCGCGATGGCCGCGCCGATGCCTGTGTTGGCGCCGGTGACGATGGAGCGAAACGTTCGGGTCATGATGTCTTCTTTCGAAAGGACCGTCATTGCGAGCGAAGCGAAGCAATCCATCCCCGGAACTTGATCCAGGCGCGGGGATGGATTGCTTCGTCGCTTTGCTCCTCGCAATCACGGAGCCGGCTTTGCCGGGCGATGAAACCGTCAGGTCGCGCCCGGGCGACAAGACCGCACTCACGCCTTCGCCACCAGCGCCAGCACGCGCAGCGGGCTGCCGGAGCCCTGTTTGATCTTCAAGGGCGCGGAGAAAATGATCGCGCCCGTCGGCGGCAGTTGGTCGAGATTGCACAGGCACTGCAGGCCGTATTTGCCAGCGCCGTGGATGTAATGATGGGCGGGATGCGGCGGATTGAAATGCGTCGCCTGCCCGTGATCGGTGCCGATCGTCTCGGTGCCGAACCCGTGCACGTCGCGCGCTTCCACCAGCCATTTCATCGCCTCGGCGGACGGCCCCGGCGTATGCGCGCCGTCGTCCTTCATGTTGGCGTAGCCGCGCGGCGGCAGTTTCGACCAGTCGGTGCGCAGCAGGACCCAGGAGCGTTTCGGAATTTCGCCGTGCTGCTTCTCCCACGCCAGCAGATGATCGACCTCAAGCGTGAAATCGGGGTCCTGCGCGCATTGCGCGCTGACGTCGATGACGCATGCCGGCGCGACGAAGTTCTGCGGCGGGATCGTGTCGACGCTGGCGTCGGGCAGGTCGCGGCCGGTGATCCAGTGGATCGGCGCGTCGAAATGCGTGCCCGTGTGCTCGCTCATCGTGAAATTGTTCCAGTACCAGCCAGGTCCACGCTCGTCGTAGCGTGAGATTTCCTCGACGCGGAAGGGCGCGGCCTGACCGAATTCCGGCGGCAGCACGATGACGGGAAATTCCGGCGCGAGCGTCTGCGTGAGATCGACGACGCGCACCGCGCCGGAGGCGACGGCGCCGGCGAAGGCAAGGAGATCGGCGGAGGAAAACGCGCCTGCCATCTCACAATTCCCTTTCGAGCGCTTTGGGATTGGCCTCGAAGCGTTCGCGAATATCCTGCGCGATATCGCCCACGAAAACGTCTTCCAGCCCGCGTTTCAAAGCATCGACCGCGGCCTTGGCGAGTTGCGCGGGCGTGACTTTCGGGGGCGGCAGCGGCTGGAACCATTCGGTCTCCAGCGGCCCGTGAAAGATGTCGATGACCTTGACGCCACCGGGCCGCAACTCCGCGCGCAAGGAGTGCGAGGCGGAGAGGCAGGCGGCTTCCGTCGCCGAATAGGCGCCGAAGTCCGGCCAGTTGGCGAGCGCGTGAACGAACAGGAAATTGACGAAGGCCGTCGCCGAATTGACGCCGTCCGCGCCGCGGAAGCGCAGCGCGGGGCCGAAGGCCTGCGCGAGCCGCATCAGGCCGAAATAGCGGATGTCCATTTCCTCGCGCGCGACGACGAGGCCCTTGCGCGCCATGATTCCGCCCGGCCGCACATGCTCCGCCGTATTGACGAGAATGTCGACGCGACCGCCGATGTCGGCGGCGAGATCGTTGACCGACTCCGAATTGGTGAGATCGAGCGGCACGATCTCGACATTGGGGATCTTGCGCAACAAGTCTTCGCCGGGAAAAGGTTTCCACGGATCGGCTATGCCGACGAAAACGATTGTGCAGCCGGCGTCGGACAAAGCCCTGGCGCAGGCTTGCCCGACCTGGGTTCTGCCGTCCGTGACCAGCGCGCGACGGAATTTCGGATCGCAGGTCATTTCGCGCAATTGCGTATCGTCGGCCATGTCGGGCGTTTCCTTGACCGGCAGCGCGAAGGCGGCGGCCTGTCCGCTGCGGTCGAGCTTGAGCGTCATCGTCACGCGATCGCCTTCGGCGAGATCGCCATGAACATGCGCGACAATGGAAGGGCCGCAATCCATCCGCACCGTGCCGACGCGCCACGGCATGCGCTCGCGGTAATAGGCGTCTGTCGATGTGCGGATGGTAGTGACGGCGATGAGCTTGCCGCCGTCTGGCGCGTCGCAGAAAGGCGGAGTCGGCGCGAAGCAGGCGGGGCAGGCGTCGCGCGGCGGATAGATGGTTTTGGCGCATTGCCCGCACACCTGCAGCATGAAGCGGCCTTGCGCGGCGGCGGCGGCGAGGCCGAGCGCGGTGCGGCTGCGCGCGCCCGGCGGGCTCAGAGGCAGGCGCGTGCGCTTGAGCGGATCCTTGCGTTTGGGGCGGACGAGCGGCTCGGTCATGGCGCCTTCGCGAGCAGGGCGGCGGCGCTGGCGAGGCCGCGGTCGTAGTTGATCATGCCGAAGCCGGAGACGAGCGCAACCTCGGCGTCTTTCACCTGATTGGCGCCGGCGCTTCCGCAGAGCTGGCGCATGGCTTCGACCAACCCGAGATAGCCGCCGGCAGCGCCCGCCTGTCCGACCGACAATTGTCCGCCCGACGTATTGTGCGGGAAATCGCCGGCGAAGGTGAGATCGCGCGCGCGCGCGAAGGCCGCCGCCTCGCCTTTTGCGCAGAAGCCGAGGTCCTCGATCTGCATGAGCGAGATGACGGGATAATCGTCATAGGTCTGGAGAAGATCGACGTCGGCGGGTTTCACGTCTGCCAGCCCATAGAGATCGTCGAGATCGACGGCCCAGCCGCCGCGATACTGGATGGGATCGTCCATGAAGGCGTTGTGACGTTCGATGGTCGAGAGGATGCGCACGAAGGGCAGTCCGAGATCGCGCGCGCGCTCTTCCGTGCAGACGAGAAAGGCTTCCGCGCCGGCGCAGGGCATGACGCAATCGAAGAGGTGAATGGGATCGGAGATGGCCCGCGCGTTCATATACTCGTCGAGCGTCAGTTTCTTCTTCATCAGCGCGTGGGGAAAGCTGAGCGCATTGTCGCGCTGCGCGACGCAGACGCGGCCGAAATCTTCGCGCGTGGCGCCGAAGCGGTTCATGTAGTCGCGCGTGATGAGCGCGAAGGACGCATTGGGGCCGCCTGAACCGTAGGGGTAGACGGCGTCCTGCGCGAAGCGCGAGAAGGTGGAGAGCGTGCGGCGGAACGAGTCGACATGATTGGCGTCGGCGGCGACGCAGGCGACGATGTCCACGTCGCCCGCCTGCACCGCGCGCGCGGCGCGGCGCAAAGCCACGACGCCGCTCGCGCCGCCGAGCGGCAGGTGATCGAGAAAGCGCGGGCTCAGCCCGAAATGCTGCGTGAGGCCGATCGCCGTGTCGGGACCGACGGTGAAGGAGGAAACCGAAAAGCCGTCGATGTCGGCGGGTTTCAGACGCGCCTGTTCGCTCAGCGCGCGCAAAGCGCGGCCGATCCACCAATGCGCGCCGTGAATCGAGAAGCGCTCGTAGGGAATGGTGACGGGAGCAGCCGCCACGACGCCTTTGTAATTCTGGCGCGGGCGCTTGCTCATGCGCTGCGCTTCTTCAGGGCGCGCGTGTCGTGGCAGCGGCCTGCGTCCATCTCATCCTGCGCTAGCTGCTTCAGTGCGCCGCGCTGGATTTTCTGCGTGCCGGTGAGCGGGATCGCCGGCACGACGGCGGTCCAGCCCGGCGCCTTGTAATAGGCGAGGCGCGTGAGACAAAATTCCGTCAACTCGCGCGCGAGCGCGGCTTCATCGACGGGCTTTTCGTGCGGCACGATCAACGCCAGCACCTCGTCGCCGCGCACGGCATCGGGCGTCGCCACGCAGGCGACCTGTTTGATCGCGGGGTGGCGCTGCAGCACGCTTTCGACTTCCACCGCGCTGATGTTTTCGCCGGAGCGGCGGATGACGTTCTTGCGGCGGTCGACGAAATGGAAGGAGCCGTCGGCCGCGCGGCGCACGACGTCGCCGGTGTGGAACCAGCCGCCCGCCCACGCTTCGGCCGTCGCGTCCGGGTCTTTCAGATATTCGCGAAAGAATCCGAAGCGCGGGTTTTTGCCCGCGCGCCGCACCAGAAGTTCGCCGGATGTATCGACGGGGGCATCCGTACCGTCCTCCAGCACGACGCGCGCTTCCACGTCCGGCGTCGCGCGGCCGAAACAATTCGCGCCGATATGGCGCGGCTCCTCGAAAGCCGAGATGACCGCGCCGTTGCCGGTTTCCGTCATGGCCCAGGCCTCGATCAGCGGAAAGCCGAAGCGCTGTTCAAACGGCGCGTGCAGCGTGCGGTCGACGCCGGCGCCGAAGCCGAAGCGAATGTTCGCCATCCGGTCGGATGGCGTTGCGGGCGCGGCCATCAGCATGGCGGGCATGACGCCGAGATAGTGCAAGATGGTGGCGCGGCTTTCGCGCACGGAATTCCACCAGCTCTTCGGATGAAAGCGATCGACGAAGGTCAGGCAGCCCGCCACGCGCAACATGCCAGCGGTGGAACACGCCATTGCGTTCATGTGGAACAACGGCAGCGGCGTGATCATGCGCTCGCAATTCTCGCGCAATGAAATGAGGCCGCCCATTGTCGCATACCACTCGCCGCAGACGTGGACATATTCGTTGGCCAGCACGCAGCCCTTCGGCCGGCCCGTCGTGCCGGACGTGTAGAGAAGCGCGCATTCGGTGTCGGACGTCGGCTGCGCCGGCGTCGCGCGCGTGGCGAGCGGCGCCGGCGTTCCGTCGGCGTCGATCAGCGGCAGTGTGCGGCCGACCGCGCGCGCCGCATCTTCAACATCCTTGCGGCGCGCGGGAATTACGACCGCCGCGCACATGTCGGAATGGCCGATCATGTATTCGATTTCGGCGGCGCGCAGATCTGGATTGATCGGCACGATGGAAACGCCCAGGCGGTTGAGCGCGAACCAGTGCCAGAAGAAGGCCGGTCGGTTCTCGACCAGAATGCCGACCCGCTGCCCCGCGCCGAAACCTGTGGCCTCGTAGGCGGAAGACAGCGCCAGCGCGCGCGCGAGCGCATCGGCGTAAGTGATTTCGCCCGGCTCTATGCCATAGGCCGCAGCGGTTTCCGGCAGCACGCACAGAAACGCGCCCTGCGGATTGCGCGCGGCGGCGGCGGCGAAGAGGTCGAAGACGGAGCCTTTGTCCATCCGCTCACATGAACAGTTGAATATTGCCGAAGGCGGCGTCGCAATTCACGAGATCGACGCGCTTCAATTTGATGCGCAGCTTGCCGTCCTCCACCGCCAGATGATGCGTCGCCCAGGCGGCGTAGAGCGTCTGGTCGTCGTTGCGCGTCTCGACATAGTGCATGGCCGTCCATGTCACATAGGAATTGGCGGCGTCGTCACGGCTCTCCACATGCGGCATCTGCAGAACGTGATGGCAGCGGCTTTTCGGCTTCTGGCTGAAGGTGCGCTCGCCCTTCAGGCGTTCGACGCGCACGCTCAGCAGCAGCTTGTCTTCATACAGCAGCGAGCAGACGAGCTTCGGATCGGTCTGGCCCCATTCCAGCGGCATCCAGTAATAGCCGTCGGCGGCGAACAGCGTCAGCCAGTCCTCGAAGCGCTGCTGGTCGAGCATGCGGGCTTCGCGCAGCACGAAATCGACCAGTTCCTTTTCGGTCGGGACGGCGCCGTCGAGTTGCGGATCGTTCCTGTTCATGGCGCGCTCCTCACATGTCCAGCGTCATGAAATGCGCCCAGGCGCGATAGGTGTTGCGCATCACCCATTCGTTGGTGCCGGGCGTGATCACGTTCTTCCGGGTCAGCTCGGCAGGGTCGTAGAGCCGGTGCATGTTGACCCATTCATTGCCGTTGGCATGCAGGCCTTCCTGCGCGCGCTCGTACATTTCCAGATCATCGTGGCCGACGACGGAGGTCGGCGCGTTGATGAGGCGGTTGTACATGAGCGTGCGCTCGAGCAGCAGGTCCGGCGCGCCGACGAGGCGAAAGGTCCAGCTTTCAACCAGCGTCCTGTTCGCGGAGATCGGTTTGAACAGGCGCAGCAGTTGAATCGGTCCCTTGATCATGATGTTGGGGAAATAGACGGTGTTGTGGCGGGCCTCGCCCAGGATCGCCTTCGCGCGGTCCTCGCCGTAGGCGGCCTTCATCTGGTCCCAATAGCCGGGAATGGCCGAATAGTCGGAATGGATCGAATGATGCACGCCGGTATGGCCGTGGCCGTTCTCCCAGATGCGGATGCCCATCTTGTCGAAGTCTTCGTAGGGGCTCATGAACGGCACGAAAATTTCCACCGCCATCGGCTTGGGCGTGCCCTCCGGCGCCTTTTGCCACATGGCCTTGGCGGTGCCGGCGGAAGATTCGTGCGCCACCATCGGGTGGCAGGTGTCGGTCTGGTTGTCGACCAGCATCTTCCAGTTGCAGGTGTGCATGTAGCGCAGAACGCCGCCGGCGACCTCGAGCCGGCCTTCCGGCGAACGGTCGACCATATTGTCGAAGCTCGACAGGCTGTCGCCGAAGAATTCCTCGAAGCCGGGCCCGGCGTCGTTCAGTTTGGCGAAAACGAAGCCGCGATAATTACGGACATGCTTCACGCGCGTCATGCCCTGGGCGGCGGGCGCATCCTTGAAGCCCGTATTATCGTAGCCTTGCGTCCACGGCAGGCTGAGCAGCGATCCGTCCGTGCGGAAGCGCCAGGCGTGGTAGGGGCAGCGGAACACCTTGCCGGTATTGCCGCAGGTCTCGCCGGCTATCTTCACGCCCTTGTGCGGGCAGCGGTTGAGGAGAACCTTCACCTCGCCGTCGGTGTGGCGCACCATGACGACAGGCTGCGAGCCGATAGTGGTTGTGTAGAAGTCGCCTTCTTTCGCCACCTGGCTGTCGTGGCCGACATAGACCCAGGTGTTGGCGAAGAGATGCTCCATCTCGAGCTGGAACAATTCCTCGTCGATGAACACGTCGCGGTGCACTTCGGCCTCGCGCACGAGCTTGCGGACCTTGTCGGCGTCGCCGGCATAATGTGACATGCTCGACCTCCTCGCAGACGGCGACAGCGCGCGACCAGGCCCGTGCGTCTTGCGGACAAAATTATTTTAATTGTCAAAAGATCGCTGTCAACGCAGGCGGACCGGCCTGCGTCGACTTTTCCGGCGACGCGGTCGAGAAACGCTGGAAACGCCGGAAACATGGCCGGTTGCGAATTTTTCCGACGCAAGATCGAGGCGGACCAGAAAGTTCATGTCTGAAATATCTATCTCGCGCGGTCGCGTGGTCCGCTGTTTGGCGCGGCAGGCCCGGGGCGCGATTCTTTTGGCGCGCCCGGGCGGAAAACAGAAAGTTTGGGTCTGAAATAAATGAACGTTCCCGCCCGGACCCAACGCGCTGCGTGGCGCCGCCATCGCCCTGGCGCGCGATAAGCCCTGCCTCTGAATGCAAATTCGTCATTGTGCACCGCGATTGCGCTGCGAGGCGCCTGCGGAACGCATTACTTCGTGTTGACGGGTCGCGCGCGATCGTTTTAGGCTTGATGTAATTTCTTCCGATCGCGCGGAGCCTGGTGTGATGAAGTCGCCTGCAGGACGCCGACAATGCCGCGCCGCCAGGCGCGGCGCGCCGCCACCGCCGCGGAGGCCATTCGAGTTCGAACAGGACTTGCATCGTCTGAGCGCCGGACGCTGTCGATGCGCGGGCGCCCGTCCGGGGCCGCGATGGAACGAAGGAGGGAATTGATGCCCAGAAAATCGATGCGCTTGCTCGCCGCCGCCGCCGTTTCCGCGCTGCTGATCGCCGCGCCGGCGCAGGCCGAAATCAAGCTCGGCTTCGTCACCGCGCTCAGCGGACCGGCCGCTGCGCTCGGCATTCCCTACGCCAACGGCATGAAGGCGGCGCAGAAATACAAGACCAAGGTCGGCGACGAGACCGTGACGATCGTCCAGCTCGACGACGGGTCCGACCCGGCGGCGGCGACGCGCAATGCGCGCAAGCTGATCGAGGAAGACAAGGTCGACATATTGATCGGGACGGCGACGGCGCCCGGCACGATCGCGATGACCACGGTCGCCAATGAACTGGGCGTGCCGATGATCGCGGTCTCGCCGGTCAAGATCGAAGCGGAGGATCCGGCCAAGCAATGGACGATCGCCGTGCCGCAACCGCCGATGCTGATGGCCAAGGTGGTCGCCGACCGCATGAAGCGCGACAAGGTTCACAATGTCGGCTACATCGGTTTTTCCGACGCCTGGGGCGATCTCGTCTACGCCGGCGGCAAGGCGGCGGAAGCGCGCGGCGACATCAAGCTCCTGACCAATGAGCGCTATGCGCGCACGGATACGTCGGTGACGGCGCAGATCCTGCGCATTCTCGCCACCAAGCCGGACGGCGTTCTGATCGGCGGATCCTCCACGCAGGCGGCGCTGCCGCTGATCGCGCTGCAGGAACGCGGCTTCAAGGGGCCGACCTACGGCCTGGCTTCACTCATCAATCCCGATTTCGTGCGCGTCGGCGGCAAGGCGGCGGAGGGCGTGCAGGTGTCGGCCGGACCGGTGATTATCTCGGAGCAATTGCCGGACGGTCATTTCTCGAAGAAGCTTTCCGCCGATTTTCGCGCCGCTTACAAGGATGCGAACGGCTCGGAATCGCGTGACGGCTTTTCGGCCTATTCCTTCGACGCCTATCTGATTTTCGCCGCAGCCGCCGAACGGGCGCTTGGCAAGGCGAAGCCGGGAACGCCGGAATTCCGCAAGGCGATCCGCGATGAAATGCTCAACACCAAGGAACTGGCCGGCGTGCACGCCGTCTACAATTTCAAGCCGGGCCAGGGCTACGGCGTAGACGAGCGCTCGCTGGTGATCGTCCAGCTCAAGGACGGCAAGTGGATCTATACGCCCTGATCGCTTGAGCAGGAACGGCAGCAGGCGGGATCGTCGCGCATGAGTTTCGATATTGCGGCGATCCTGGCCATCGACGGCATAGCGAGCGGCGCGATCTACGCGCTGGTCGCCATCGGCACGGTGTTGCTGTTCTCCGTCACGCGCGTGATGTTCGTGCCCTTCGGCGATCTCGCCGCCTTCACGGCGCTGACGCTCGCTGCGCTCGACGACGGCAAGATTCCCGGCACGGTCAATCTGGTGATTGCGCTCGCCATGCTCGCCTTCGCGATGGAGACTTTCAGCCTCCTGCGCGCGGGCCGGACGGCGGCGCTCGGGCGGGCGGCGCTGTTCTATCTCGCCTTTCCCGTCGCCATCGCGCTTGCCGTGCGCTTTCTGGCGCCGATGGTCCCGCCGCTGCCGCTGCGCCTGTTCATGGCGCTGGCGCTGATCGTGCCGGTCGCGCCCTTGCTGGATCGCATCGTCTTCCGCCCGGTGGCGGATGCGCCTGTGCTGCTGCTGCTCATCATCGCCGTGGCGTTGCATTTCGCGCTGGTCGGTCTCGGCCTGCTGTTTTTCGGGCCTGAGGGCGTGCGCACGCAACCGCTGACATCGTGGTCGACGGAAATCTTCGGGGCGATGGTGTCGGGCCAGACGATCTGCATCGTCGTCGCCGCGGTCGCGCTCAGCGCGCTGCTTTATGTGTGCTTCGAATATACGCTGATCGGCAAGGCGCTGCGCGCCACGTCGTCCAATCGCACCGGCGCGCGCCTGATGGGCATAAGGCCGGCGCGCGCGGGCCTGATTGCCTATGTGCTCGGTTCCGTGCTCGCCGGCGTCTCTGGCCTGCTGATCGCGCCCGTCAACACGATCTTCTACGATTCGGGTTTTCTCATCGGCCTCAAGGCCTTCGTCGGCGCCATTATCGGCGGGCTCTATTCCTATCCCGGCGCGGCGGTCGGCGCCGTCGTCGTCGGCCTGCTGGAAAGCTTTGCATCCTTCGTGTCGAGTTCGCTCAAGGACGTCATCGTTTTCTCGATCCTCGTGCCTATCCTGGTCTGGCGCTCGCTCGTGTCCGTCCATGTCGAAGAGGAGGACGAGGAATGAGCCGCAACCTCCTTCTCGTCGCCGCGCTCGTCGCCATCGCCGCGCTCTCCGTCGCGCCTTTCATTCTGTCGTCGTTCACCATCAGCCTGTTCAACTATATCGGCGTCTACGCGCTGGTCGCGATCGGGCTGGCGCTGCTGACCGGCGTCGCCGGCATCGTCTCGTTCGGGCAGGCCGCCTTCGTCGGCGTCGCGGCCTATGCGACGGCGTGGGCGACGGCGCTCAACGGATATTCGCCCTGGATCGGCCTATTGCTGGCCATCGTCACGACTTGCGCGGTTGCCGCAGCGCTGGGCGCCGCGACGCTGCGGCTCGAAGGGCATTTCCTGTCGCTCAGCACACTCGCCTGGGGCCTCGCCATCGGCTTTCTGTTCGGCAATATCGAGGGTCTCGGCAACTTCAGCGGCATTTCCAACATTCCGCCAATACGCATCGGCGCGCATCCGCTGATGCAGAGCGGGGAAATCTACTATCTCATTCTCGCCTTCGTGGTCGTCGCGCTGCTCTTGATGTACAACCTTCTGGACTCGCGCTGGGGCCGCGCCATTCGCGCGCTGCGCGGCGGAAACGTGCTGGTCGAGAGTCTCGGGGTAAACGCATTCCAGACGAAGCTTGCGGCCTTCGTCATTGCGGCCTTTCTCGCGGCTCTGTCCGGCTGGCTCTATGCGCACATGAGCCGCTTCGTCAGCCCCGCGACCTTCGACGCCGCCATGGGCATCGAATATCTGATGATGGCGATGGTCGGCGGGCAGGGCAGCATGATCGGCGGCGTCGTCGGCGCGTCGATCGTCACATTCCTGAAGAACGGGATCCAGGACTACCTGCCGCTGATCTCGCCCAATGCCTCTGGCCAGCTCGAGGTCGTAGCCTTCGCCGCCATCTTCATCGTTTTCCTGCAGCATGCGCGGCGCGGCGTCGTGCCCTATATCGCTGACCGTCTTCCCCTGTCGCCGCCCGCGCTGCCGGTCGCGGCGGCGGCCCTCGGCGAGCGCGAGCAGCCGGCGGCGGGGGCGTCTCTGCTCAAGGTCGACCGGGCGACGCGGCGCTTCGGCGGCCTCATCGCGGTCAGCGAGGTATCGTTCGAGGTGAGGGCCGGCGAAATCGTGGGTCTGATCGGCCCGAACGGCGCGGGCAAGAGCACGATGTTCAATCTGCTGACCGGCGCGCTGAAACTCGACGGCGGCGCAATCGAATTTTCCGGCCTGCCGATTCACAGGATGCCGCAGCGCGCGATAGCGCGGGCCGGCGTCGCGCGCACTTTCCAGCACGTCAAGCTGCGGCCGCGCATGAGCGTGCTCGACAATGTTCTGCTCGGCGCCCACTCGCGGCTGCATTCCGGCCTCGTGCGCGGCTTGCTGCGGCTCGACCGCGCGGAGGAGGCGCGCGCCCGCGCCGACGCGATGCGCCAGCTGGAACGCACGGGTCTTGCCGATCATGCGTTCGATGCGGCGGGCTCGCTGCCGCTCGGCAAGCAGCGGCTGGTGGAAATCGCCCGCGCGCTCGCCGCCAATCCGACGCTGCTGGTGCTGGACGAGCCGGCGGCGGGCCTGCGCCGTAACGAGAAAATGGAGCTTGCCGCGCTGCTGCGCGACCTGCGCGCCGGCGATCTGACGGTTCTGCTGGTGGAGCACGACATGGAATTCGTCATGTCGCTGGTCGACCGCATCGTCGTGATGGATTTCGGCTCGAAGATCAGCGAAGGCTTGCCGGCGGAAGTCCGCGCCGATCCTCGCGTGCAGGAAGCCTATCTCGGAGGCGTGGCATGAGCGCGCTTCTGTCGCTGGAAAACGTCAGCGTCTCCTACGGTCGGATCGAGGCGGTGCGCGACGTCTCCGTCGCCATCGCACCCGGCCAGATCGTCACCATTATCGGGCCCAACGGCGCTGGAAAGACGACGCTGATGCAGGCGGCGATGGGGCTCTTGCCGTCGCGCGGAACCATGCGCTTCGACGGCGCCGATCTCGCAGGCGTCGATGTCGAGACGCGCGTGGAGCGCGGCATGTGTCTGGTTCCCGAACGGCGCGAATTGTTTCACGACATGAGCGTGCTCGACAATCTGACGCTCGGCGCTTTCGCGCGCCGCGCGTCCGCCGATATTGCGCGCGATCTCGACAATGTGTTCGACCGCTTCCCGCGTCTGCGGGAAAGGCGCAGGCAGCTTGCCGGCACGCTGTCGGGCGGCGAGCGGCAGATGCTGGCGCTTGGACGCGCGCTGATGGCGAAACCCCGCCTGCTGCTGCTTGACGAACCGAGCCTGGGTCTTGCGCCGCTGATCGTGCGCGAAATCTTCCACACGATCGCCTCGTTGCGCAGTCTCGGCATTTCCATTCTGCTGGTGGAGCAGAACGCCCGTGCGGCGCTCGAAACGGCTGACTATGGCTATGTGCTGGAGACCGGGCAGTTGACACAGCAGGGCAAGGCCAGCGACCTGATCGGCGATCCCAAGCTGATCGCCGCCTATCTCGGCGGGCATTGAAATCTACAGCACCGGCTTGCGCGCCAACCCCAGCCTCTGCAACGCGTCCGCGAAAGCGGCAAGCTTCTTCTCCCTATAAGCGTCCACGTCGACGCCGTCGTAGTTCAGAAAGCCCTGCCGCGTCTTCAAGCCGATACGGCCTTCCGCCATGTTGCGCTCGATGATGTCGGGCGCAGCGTAGCGATCGTGGCCGAGCGCCTGCGTCATATAGCGGCTCGTGTGATAGAGAATATCGCCGCCGCCCCAGTCGATGAATTCCAGCAGGCCGAGAATGGCGAAGCGAAAGCCGAAGCCGTGGATGATGGCCTTGTCGATATCTTCGGCGCTCGCCACGCCTTCCTCCACCATGCGCGCGGCCTCGTTCATCGCCATGCCCTGGATGCGCGGCACGATGTAACCGGGCGTCGCCGCGCAGACGACGGGCGCCTTGCCGATGCCTTCGAGCATCGTCTTGATCGCCGCCGTCGTCTCGGGTCTTGTCTTCGCGCCCGGGGACAGTTCGACCAGCGGCACGAGGAAGGCCGGATTGAGCCAGTGCGCGTTGAGGAAACGACCGGGATCGACGACGGCGTCGGCCATGTCGTTCACGAGAATGGTCGATGTGGTCGAGGCGATGATCGTCTTGTCGCCCGCAAGCGCGGAGGCCCGCGCCAGCGCCTCGCGCTTGAGGTCGAGCACCTCCGGCAGCGCCTCGAAGATGTAGTCGGCCACGCAGAAAGCGTCCGCCGCGCCGCTCTCAGGCACAATGGCCACGCGCCGCATCAACGTTGCGACGTCCGCGTCCTGCATCAAGCCGATGCGCGCGAGCGTGTGCAGAACGCCCTCGATCTCGGCGCGCGTTTCCTGTGCGAGCCGGTTGAATTCCGCCTGCGGGCGCTGCCTGAAATCGACGACCGCGACATCGTGGCCGGCATAGGCGAAGACGACGGCGACGCCGCGCCCCATGCGGCCGGCGCCGAGGCTTGCGATGCGCATCAGGCGAAGCCCTGCGCGAGCAGAGATTGCAACTGCGCCTTGTTCATCGCTTCGAGGCCGAGCGTCTTGCGCGTGCGTCCCGTCTGCATGAAGTCGTCGCCCGCGATTGCCGAGCCAATCGAAAGGAAGGCGCGCGCCAGCGGCGTCGCCACGCCGGCCAGTTCCGCCATCGAGACAAGGAAGGACAGGCCGATGCGCGTGTCCTCCAGCATGTAGCGATGCTGCGTCAGAACGATACGCTCGCGCCAGTCGCCGGAATCGGTCAGCGTGTCGTGCGCCTCGGCCTCGTACATCCACGCGCGTTTGGCGTAATGGTCGGCGAGCGGAAAATGTGGCGCGCCGTAGCCGAAGGCCTCGCGCACCGCCATGCGTTCGGCGTCGAGGCGGTCCGTCACGCGGCGGATGGCGGGTTGTGTGCCTTCCTTGTGGATGTCCCAGCGGTCGAAGTGTTCGAGCGGACCCGCATTCATGGTGATGAGCGGCGGATGGATGACCGGTCCCGCATTCATCAGCGCGCCCGAGAGAATATCGCCGCAATCCTCGATCGCGCGCGGAAAGGCGCGCGAGATGACGTCGAGCGCATGCGTCTTGCTTGTCAGCGGAAAGACGCCGGTCGGCAGGCGCACGCCGCGGCCGGAAATGCGGATTTCATACGGACCCTGCTTGCGCGCGAGCCAGGGCAGCGTGCCCGTCTCGGCGAAACTCACGCCCGTCGCGCGGCCGGCGTCCTGCGCGGCCTTGGCGAACACATACGAACCGAACGTGCCTGGCGGCAGATAGACGACCTGGCCGGGCTCGAGCAGCGGCGCGACACGCAGCGCCAGATCGTCCTGTGCGAAAGCTGGCGTCGGGCACAGGATGAGCGCGGCGCCGCGAACGGCCTCAGCGAGATCGGAGGTTATCGTGGCGATCTGCGCTGGACGCCGGCCTTTGCCGTCGATGACCGTGATCGCGCCGCCAGCCGCGCGATGCGCGTCGGCGTCAGCCCGATTTCGCCTGTAAAGCGCGACATCATGGCCGGCGAGCGAGAAGTCGGCAGCCGCTGCGAACGAGCCGTTGCCTCCGCCGAGAACAGCTATCTTCATGGTCGCTCCCGCCGAGATATGCGACCGGAGTATTTTTGACTTGAAATAATCTGTCAACATCGGACGCCGCCGCACTCCCCGCAGATTCTTGCACAATCGCGGGAATCCCGACGAAAGGCGAGCACGGGGCGAGACGTGTCGTTCAAGCGGCAAAGACAATCCGGTCTTGACGCACGCCGTAGTCTGACGCCTTTATTGCGCTGTGCGCGCCGCTTTTCGCCGCGCCGCCGGCGAGCTCGAGGCATGGACGACAGGACGGACACTTTCGACGACCGGCAGGACGACGTCAGCTCTGACATCCAGCTCGATCTGCGCACCTGGCTGAAGCTTCTGACCTGCACGACTCTCATCAGCGCGGAGTTGCGGCGGCAATTGCGCGACCAGTTCGATTTCACGCTGCCGCGCTTCGACATGCTGGCGCAACTCGATCGCGAGCCGGGCGGCCTCGTGCTCACCGAATTGTCAAAACGCCTGATGGTGTCGCCCGGCAATGTCACGCCGATCATGAACCGGCTGGTGGAAGAGGGATACATCACGCGCGCGACGTCGAGCCTCGACCGGCGCGTGCAGATCGTGTGCCTTACCGCGGACGGCCGCAGGAAATTCCGACGCATGGCCAAGAAGCACGGCCAATGGGTCAACGCCATGATGAGCGGGCTGGCGCTGGAAGAACGCCGCGCATTGAGCGGGTTGCTCGACAATCTGAAAGCGAATTTGCGCGGCGGCGCGATTGCGAGCCCGAAATAGTCCTAGAGATCGTGCTGGCGGACGTTGTCGATCATGCGCGACAGCACGCTGGCGCAGAGATCGAGCTCCTCCTGCGCTATGCCAAGCGTCAGCACGCCGGTGCGCTGCGCGATTTTCGGCCAAATCCCTTGCAGAAGCACAGCGCCATCCTTCGTCAGCGCGACCTCGCGGCGGCGCTGGTCCTGTGCGCCGAGTTCGCGTGTGACGAGGCCTGTCTCCAGCATCTGGTCGACCGTGCGGCTGGCGCTTGATTGTTCGACGACAGCGAGCACGGAGATCTCGTTGACCGTCAGCTTGCCGTAGATGTGCAGAACGGAAAGCGTGCGCAGCGCCGCGTTGCTCAAGCCCATTGCCGCGAGAAAGCGGTTCTGGTCTGCGCTGATGCGATTGGACAGGCGATTGACGAGATAGGGAATGTAGGCGCGCAATTCCTCCGGCGTCGCAGGCGGGGCGTCGCCCGGTTTCGAGGCGCGGCGCGTCTTGCGCGAGGGGGCGATCGTCGTCATGCGAAAGACTCGATTGTCCTGATTGCGCCATCGAGTTGCGCGCCCGAGGCGTCGCGGATCGCGGCTTCGCGCAGGCGGCGCGCCCATTCAGCCGCGTCGTCGCGCGTCTCCAGCCTGCCGATGGCGGCCATCACGCGATCGTATTTCGACAGACCGCGCGCATGGGTGTCGGAATAGCCCTTGATGAGACGGCGGCAGTTCAGCACCTCGACGCCGAGATCGTAATTCACGCTTGCCGTCCGAATCGCACGCGCGATCCAGGCGTCGCGATGCGCGACTTCGACAGCGTGCCGATGCGAGGCGCGCCGGCGCGACTTCAGCCCCGCGATGGCGTAGAGCGCGGCGAAGCCGAAGGGCGAATAGGTCTTGATGCGACGACCCCTGTTGACGCGCGCGTCGATCCAGCGCGTGAGGCGCGGACGCGCATTGAGCCAGTCGGCCCATGTCTTCGGCGCCATGCCGATCAGCTCTTCCGCACGCGGATGGAAATATTCGGTCGTCTGCAGAACCTGCCCATCCTTCAGGCCGATTTCGCGTTCGACGCGCGCGCGGCGCGATGCGCGCGTCTTGAGGTCGGCGACGCGGATCACATCGTCATAGGCCATGGCGGCGGCGAGATATTTTGCCGCGGCGATCGTGAAGGCGTAGCCGCGCATCGCGCCGCCGGCGGCCTCGTCGGCGGCGTGCAGGCGCGCAAGCAGGTCGAGATATTCACGCGCGTAGGGATCGTCCTGGAAGTCGGCGACCTTGGCCGCGCCGAGGCGCGCCATCTCCCATGCTTGCGGCGGAATTTCGCTCGCGATGCGATGGGCGATGGCCGCTGCGAGAGGCGGCGCCTGCCGCGCGGGCGCGGCCTGCGGTTCGGCGGACAGGGGCGCGGGTCGGAGAGCGCGCTCGCGCGCGGCCTCGAAGGCGGCGAGGCTCGAATTGCGGCCCTTGCTTTCGCCCTCGAGCAACGCGCGGAATGCGGCGATGTCGAAGGGAAGCGCGCCGGACGCGGCCAGCGCGCCGAACAGCGCGGCGGAAATCATGCTGCCGTGGCGCGCGGCAAGCGCGTTCATGTCGAAGACGATCTCGTGTTTCGCCACGACGCCGATCGCCTGCGCGACGACGCTCGAATCCGCGATCGCCTCGCCCGGCGCGATCTTCTCCACCGTGGCGAAGGCGCGGTGATCGGAGGCGATCAGAACCGTCTTGTCCGGCGTCACGAGGCCGCGCAGGATCGAGCGGCCGGCTTCCATATATTCGGCGGCCATCACGACATCGACGTCGCCGGGCGTCGGCACGAGCGAGAGGATCGGTTTCAACCCGTCCCGCGGCGGCATGCATTCGATGTAATAGAGCGTGGCGCCTGTGCGCTGCGCGACGCCCGGCACGCTGGTCGATTGCGCGACCCAGCCGTGATTTTCGGCCAGACGCACGATCCAGTCGGTCAGCACGCCGCCGCCCTGGCCGCCCATGGCGAGAATTGCGAGGGAGATCGGGCGCTCGGTGGCGGGGCCGGCCGGGCTCAACGGCAGGCGAACGGTCTCGTCGTTCATGCCGCCGCTCCCGCGCGTTCGCGCCGCTCTTGCAGCCAGCCGATGAACCTTTGCGCCATGCGCTGGCGCCATTTGTCGAAAGCGTTCGGGTTATGCACGACATCGGCGCGGTAGAAGGAGGGACAGAGCACGGCTGCGTCCGCCACCTCGCCGCAATTGCCGCAGCCCACGCATGTATTGTCGATCGCCGCGACGGGATCGTCGCGCAGGGGATCGTCGAGCTGCTTGACCGAGAGAGACGGGCAGCCGGAGAGCCGCATACAGGCGTGATCGCCGGTGCATACGTCCTCGTCGACGCCGAAACGCTCCTTCACCACGCGCGCGCCGCTGCGGATCGCGCCGTCGATCTGCGGCTTCACGCGCCGCTGCTTGTTGAGCATGCATTCCGACGAGGCGACGATGATCTTGGGGCCTGCGTCCTTCGTCGTCAGCGCCTCCTTCAGCGTGTCGCGCAGGCGCGCGACGTCGTAGGTGCGGTCGAGCTGGCGCACCCATTTTGCGCCGATGCCGCGCACCGCCGTAACGATGGAATTGTTGGTCTTGCGGCGCGGGTTTTTCGCGCGCGAGGAAAGAATGTCCTGGCCGCCCGTGGCGGAGGTGTAGAAATTGTCGACGATGAGAAAGACGCCGTCGTGCTTGTTGAAGACAGCGTTGCCGATGCCGCTGGTGAGCCCATTGTGCCAGAAGCCGCCGTCGCCCATTACGGCGATCGAGCGCTTGTCCGTCTTGACGTTGAAAGCGGAGGTGGAGGCCGGGCCAAGGCCGAAGCCCATGGTCGTCGCGCCGATGTTGAAGGGCGGCAGGATGGAAAAGAGGTGGCAGCCGATGTCGGCGGAGACGTGGTGCAGGCCGAGCTCCTGTTCCACCAGTTTCATCGCCGCGAACACCGGCCGCTCCGGACAGCCGGTGCACAGGCCGGGCGGACGTTCGGGCACCGTCTGCTTCAACTTCTGCACTTCGGCGAGCGCCAGCACGGGCGCGGCGTCCGGCGCCGGCGGGCGATTGCCGAGCAGGCGCGGCTCGCTCTCCTCCATGAACGTTCGTAAGCCGGTCAGCAGAACCTGCGAGGTGTAGTCGCCGGCCATCGGCAATATGTCCTTGCCGCGCACACGCGCAGAAATCCCGCGGCGGCGCAGCGCGGTGTTGACGGCCTGTTCGATATATTCGGGCTGGCCTTCCTCGACGACGATGACATGATCCTTGTCGCGGCAGAAGGCGTCCAGCTCGTCCTCGATGACGGGATAGGTCACGTTCATCACGTAGAGCGGAATTTGCGTGCGGCCGTAGGCGTCGCTGAGACCCAGATATTGCAGGGCGCGGATGACGTTGTTGTACATCCCGCCTTGCAGGACGACGCCCACCTTCGCATCCTGTGGGCCGATGAACTCGTTGAGCTTGTGCTGCTTTACGAAGTCGATCGCGGCGGGAAGGCGCTTGGCGATTTTCTCGCGCTCATGCTCGTAGGCGGCCGGCGGCAGCACGATGCGGCCGAGATCGCGAACCGGATTTTCCAGCGCGTCCTTGATGGTGAAGGACGGCCGCACGTTGTTCTTCGCCTTGAACGAGCCATGCATGTGGCACGCGCGCACGCGCACTTCCAGCATGACCGGCGTGTTGGAGGATTCGGAAAGCTGGAAGCCCTTTTCGATCATGTCGACGATGCATTCGTGATCGGGGCGCGGGTCGAGCAGCCAGATCTGCGACTTCATCGCGAAGGCGTGTGTGCGCTCCTGCATGATCGAGGAGCCTTCGCCGTAGTCCTCGCCAACGATGATCATGGCGCCGCCGGTGACGCCGCCGGATGCGAGATTGGCGAGCGCGTCGGAGGCGACATTGGTGCCGACGGTCGATTTCCACGCGACGGCGCCGCGCAGCGGATACATGACCGAGGCCGAGAGCATGGCGGCGGCGGCGGCCTCGTTGGCGGAACTCTGGAAGACGACGCCCAGTTCGTCGAGAACGTCCTTGGCGTCGCCCAGCACGTCGATGAGATGGGAGATCGGCGAACCGGGATAGCCGCCGACATAGGAGACGCCGGATTGCAGCAGCGCCTTGGTGATGGCGAGAATGCCCTCGCCGCGGAACGTGTCGCCGTCGCCGAGCCTGAGGTCCTCGACTTCGCGTGCGAAAGAGCGTTCGGCCATGGGGCGTCTCCAATGTATGGAAATGCATACATCTGGTTGGAGGCGCGGTCAATTTGCGGGGACTTCGCTCCTCGCAATGACGGCGCCGGCGGTATCAGCCGGGATTGACGGCAGTATTATCTTAGAAATAAGATAATCATATCCGAAATAAGGACCGCTCCCATGTGGCGACCCCCGCAGCGCATTCAGTTCGAGCCGACGCACGGCCGCATTCCGAGCGCGCAGGAGGCCGCCGCTTCGCGGTTGTTCTCGTCGGTGAGAATCGGCGCGCTGGAACTGGCGCAGCGCACGTGGGTGCCGGCGATGGTGCCGTGGCGCGCGTCGGACGATGGTTATGTCACCGACGATGTGGTGGACTGGTATTGTCGTTTCGCGCGCGGGCGGCCGGGCGCGATCGTTATCGAGGCCACGGGCATTCGCGACGTGCCGAGCGGGCCGCTGCTGCGGATCGGGCATGACCGCTTTCTGCCCGGTCTCGAACGGCTGACGAAGGCCGTGCGCGCGGCGAGCGGCGGGCAGACGAAGCTGCTGATCCAGATCATCGACTTTCTGTCGATTCGCCGCAGGCCCGAACGCAACAAATTCTTCCAGCAATTTCTGCGGGTGAACGATGCGCACCGCGCCGCGCTCGGCGCGCCGAACGCTTCGGAAGCCGATGTGCGCGAAAAGCTCGCGATGCTGCCGGACGCGAAGCTCGAAACGTTTCTTTCGCCGCGCGAGATGGAATCCCTGCGGCTCGGCCATCGCGAACGCGTGACGGATGTGGAGTTCGCGCATATCCGCGATTTGCCGCTCATGCTGCCCGATCTCTTCGCTTCGGCCGCCTTGCGCGCGAAAAACGCAGGATTCGACGGCGTCGAACTGCATTATGCGCACGCCTATACGATGGCCTCCTTTCTCTCGCGCACCAATACGCGCTCGGATGGCTACGGCGCGACCCTCGAAGGCCGCGCGCGTCTGCCGCTGGAGGTGATCGCGGCCGTGCGGGAAAAGGTCGGCGCGGATTACACGCTCGGCTGCCGGTTTCTGGCGGAAGAATGTATCGAGGGCGGCAGCACGGCCGAGGACGCCTGCTATTTCGGCGTAGCCTTCGCGCGCGCCGGGCTCGATTTTCTCTCGACGTCTCGTGGCGGCAAGTTCGACGACGCCAAGCAGCCGGGCGTCGGTCAGGCCGTCTATCCCTATACGGGGCCGAGCGGCTACGAATGCATGCCGCAATATATTTCTGACGAAAAGGGCCCGTTCGGCCGCAACGTGCAGGCGACATCGGCTATTCGCAGGGCCGTGCGCGACGCGGGCTTCGATACGCCGGTGATCTGCACCGGCGGCGTGCACAATTTCGACATGGCGGAGAACATGCTGGCCGACGGCGTCTGCGACATCGTGGGCTCGGCCAGGCAATCGCTCGCCGATCCCGACTGGACCTTGAAGCTTTCGCGCGGCGCCGGCGCGCAGGTGCGGCTGTGCGAATTCACCAATTATTGCGAGGGGCTCGATCAGAAGCACAAGGCCGTGACGTGCCAGCTGTGGGACAAGACCGACGTCAGGACGCCGGGCGTGAAATTGACCGCGGACGGCAAGCGCCGGCTGACGCCGCCGGAATGGACTCAAGGGTGATGGCGCGCACCGCCAAACAGCCGCCGCGCGTCACGGTCGTCGCGGGCAGCGATCTGGAGACGCGCGGGTCCCGTACGGGGCACGGCGACCTGCGCCTGTGGCTGCGCATCCTCACCATTCACAAGCTCGTCAATAACGAAGTGCGGCGCCGTTTGCGCGAGCAGTTCGGCATGAGCCTGTCGCGGTTCGATCTGCTGGCGCAGCTCGACGGGAGGCCCGAGGGCATGCGCATGGGCGAATTGTCGAAGCGGCTGATGGTGACGACAGGGAACATCACCGGGCTTGTCGATGAACTCGAGGCCGAGGGACTTGTTGAGCGCCTGCCCGATCCCACCAACCGGCGCGCGAGTCTCGCGGCCATGACCGCCAGGGGCCGCAAGGCCTTCGCCGCTGCTGCCAAGGCCAACGAAAGCTGGATCGCCGAGATGTTCGTGGGGCTTTCCGCGGCGGAAAAGGCAGCCATGTTTGACATGCTCGGCCGTCAGAAGGCTGACATATCTACGCGCTTGCAGGATGCTGGCGTGCAGGAACTCAAATCAGACAAAACGCCCAAGGGAGCAGCCCGGTGAAAAAGTTCAAGGCAGCAGACTATGTCGCCACCAATTTCAAATGGGAGGTCGCGAACAAGGTCGGCACGATCACGCTCAACCGGCCCGAGCGGAAGAATCCGCTGACGTTCGAGAGCTACAACGAGCTTCGCGATCTCTTCCGCAACCTCGCTCACGCCGACGATGTGAAGGCGGTCGTCGTCACCGGCGCCGGCGGCAATTTCTGCTCGGGCGGCGACGTGCACGAGATCATCGGGCCGCTGGTGAAGATGCAGGAGGAAGACGACATGGCGGGCTTGCTCGCCTTCACCCGCATGACCGGCGATCTCGTGAAGGCGATGCGCCACTGCCCGCAGCCGATCATTTCGGCGATCGACGGCATCTGCGCCGGCGCGGGCGCGATTATCGCCATGGCGTCGGACATGCGGCTGGGGACTCCGCGCGCGAAAACGGCGTTCCTGTTCGTGCGCGTCGGGCTCGCCGGCGCCGACATGGGCGCCTGCGCGATCCTGCCGCGCATCATCGGGCAGGGAAGGGCGTCGGAACTGCTCTATACCGGCCGCGCGATGAATGCGGAGGAGGGCGACAAATGGGGCTTCTTCAACCGCCTCGTCGCGCCAGAGGCGCTGCTGGCCGATGCGCAGGCGCTGGCGAAGGAGATCGCCGACGGGCCGACTTTCGCCAACGCCATGACCAAGACCTGCCTGCACCAGGAATGGGCGATGGATGTGGATTCCGCCATCGAGACCGAGGCGCAGGCGCAGGCGATCTGCATGCAGACGCGGGATTACGGCCGCGCCTACCGGGCCTTTGTCGCCAAAGGCAAACCGGTCTTCGAGGGCAATTGAGCGGTCGCAGCGCGCGCCAAACATTCTCAATTATGACAACTGATGATTATTGATTTTTATCACTTCGTGCGGCATGTTGGCTTCGACCTTGGGAGCCAGCCATGCCTCGTATCGGCGTCAAAACGCGTAATGCACTGATAATCGTCGGCATTCTCGTCGGCGCCGGCGCGGCGGCGGCTGTCGCCGTGCAGGAGCGCGGCCAGGATCGCGCGGCTTCGGACCATCCGGCCGGCGCCGGAAAAGTCGTCGGTCGCCCGGTCATGACGGCCGTCGTCCATTTCGCGCCGGAGCAGGCGAGCCGCACGTTCATGGCCACGATCAAGCCGCGCGTGGAAGCCGATCAGGGCTTTCGCGTCGCCGGCAAGGTGGCGGCGCGGCTGGTCGAGGCGGGCCGGCTCGTGAAGGCCGGCGAGGCGCTGGCGCGGCTCGACGATGCCGATCTCAAACTCCAGAAGGAGCAGGCCGAGGCCGAACTCACCGCCTCGCGCGTGGCGATGGAGCAGACCTCCGCCGACGAGGCGCGCGGAGCCGAATTGCTCGCCAAGGGCTGGACCGCGCGCGCGGTTCACGACCGGCAGCGCGCCGCCGCCGAGGAATCGCGCGGGCGCAATCGTCGCGCCCAGCGGGCGCTCGACCTCGCCAACAATGCGCTCGCCTACGCCACGTTGCGGGCCGACGCCGACGGCGTCGTGACCGCGACCCTGATCGAGCCGGGGCAGGTTGTCGCCGCCGGCCAGGCCGCGATCCGCGTCGCGCGCACGGACGAGAAGGAAGCAGCGGTCGCGTTGCCGGAAGCCTTCATCTCGCGCGCCCGCGACGGCGAAGCGCGCGTCACGCTGTGGTCCGATCCCAAACAGGCCTATCGCGCGACATTGCGCGAATTGAGCCCCGTGGCCGATCCCTCCACGCGGACGTTCGCGGCGCGATTCTCGCTGCCCGACGCAGATGCGCGCGTAGCGCTCGGCATGAGCGCGACTCTGACGATCGCTGCGCCCGCTTCCGAACAGGTCGCGCGCGTGCCATCCGCCGCGCTATTCGATCAGGGCAGGGGACCGTCGCTCTGGGTCGTGGGCGAGGACGGCGCGACGATGCTCAAGCCCGTGGCCGTGCTGCGCTACGAAGGCGCCGACGCGCTGGTGACGTCGGGCGTCGCGGAGGGCGAGCGCGTCGTCACGCTCGGCGTTCAGAAACTCAGCCCCGGCGAGCGCGTCCGCGCCGTCTCGCACCTAGCATTCTGAGGCCGCCATGCGTCGTCTCAACCTGTCGGAATGGGCGGTGCGCCATCAGGCGCTGACGCTCTTTCTCATTCTGGCGACGCTGATCGCCGGCGCCTATTCCTACACGAAACTCGGGCGCGCCGAAGATCCGAGCTTCACGATCAAGCTCGCCAACGTGACCGCGATCTGGCCGGGCGCGAGCGCGCGCGACATGCAGGACCAGGTCGCCGACCGCATCGAGAAGAAGCTGCAGGAGCTTCCCTATTTCGATCGCGTGCAAACCTACACCAAGCCCTCGTTCACGGCGATGCAGGTGATCTTCAAAGACACGACGCCGCCCGCGCAGGTTCCATGGCTGTTCTATCTGCTGCGCAAGAAGCTCAACGACATCCGCGCCGACCTGCCGGCCAATCTGATCGGTCCCGACGTCAACGACGAATTCGGCGATGTCGATTCCGTGCAATACATGATCACTGGAGACGGTGCCGACTACGCGCAGCTGAAGACGGTGGCCGAAAACCTGCGGCAGCGGCTTCTCAAGGCGCCCGATGTCGTCAAGGTCAATCTCTACGGCGTGCAGGACCAGCGTGTTTTCGTCGAGTTCAGCCAGGCCAAGCTCGCAAGCCTCGGCGTGACGCCGCAAGCGATCTTCGATTCGCTGGCGCGCCAGAATGCGGTCGCCGCCTCCGGCGTGTTCGAGACGCAAGCCAATCGCATTCCTGTGCGCATTTCCGGCGCGCTGACCGGCGCCGCTGCGGTGGCCGAGACGCCGGTGGAAGCGGGCGGACGGGTGTTCCGGCTCGGCGATGTCGCCGATGTGAAGGCGGGCTTCAAGGACCCGCCGGATTTTCTCGTGCGTTATGCGGGCAAGCCGGCGCTCGCCGTCGGCGTCGTGATGGCGAAGGGCGGCAATATCCTCACGCTGGGCGAAACGCTGAAGAGCGTGATGGAAGAGACGCGCGCCGCCACGCCCGTCGGTATCGAGTTCACGCAGATCGCGGATCAACCGAAGGTGGTCGAGCACGCGGTCGGCGAATTCACGCGCTCGTTCGTCGAGGCGCTGGTCATCGTGCTGCTCGTCAGCTTCCTGTCGCTCGGCCTGCGCACGGGCATAGTCGTCGCGCTGTCGGTGCCGCTGGTGCTCGCCGTCGTCTTCGTCGTCATGAACATCATCGGGCTCGACCTGCAGCGCATCACGCTCGGCGCGCTGATCATCGCGCTCGGCCTGCTGGTCGACGACGCCATCATAGCGGTCGAGATGATGGTGGTGAAGATGGAGCAGGGCGTCGACCGCATGAAGGCGGCGACCTTTGCCTGGGACTCGACCGCCTTCCCCATGCTGACCGGCACACTGGTGACGGCGGCGGCCTTTCTGCCCGTGGGTTTCGCGCCGTCCACATCGGGCGAATATGCCGGCGGCATTTTCTGGGTGGTGGCGATCGCGCTCGTCGCCTCGTGGTTCGTGGCGGTGGTGTTCACGCCCTATCTCGGCGTGAAACTGCTGCCCGATTTCGCGGGCAAGGCCTCGCACGACGAGGAACAGATCTATCACACGCGGCTCTATCGAGGCTTGCGTTCGCTCATCGGCTGGTCGGTCGACAATCGCATCAAAGTCGTCGGCTTTGTCGTCGCGCTGATGGCGCTCGCCGCCGTCGGCTACACGCATGTCGCCAAGCAGTTCTTTCCGATTTCGGATCGCACGGAAGTCTTCTTCCAGATGCGCATGCCCGAGGGCACGGCGATCGGCGTGACGCAGAAGACGGCGGAGAAAGCCGAGGCGATGCTGGCGGGCGATCCCGACATCGCACATTTCTCGACTTACATCGGCCAGGGCTCGCCGCGCTTCTGGCTCGGCCTCAACCCGCAATTGCCGAACGAGGCTTTCGCGGAAATCGTCATCTTCACCAAGGACATTTCCGCGCGCGAGCGCGTGAAGGAAAAGCTCGAACACGCGATCGAAGCCGGCGCGCTGTCGGAGGCGCGGGTGCGCGTCGATCGCTTCACCTTCGGGCCGCCGGTGGGTTTTCCCGTGCAGTTCCGCGTGATGGGGTCCGATGCGCAGAATGTGCGCGACATCGCCTATCGCGTGCGCGACATCATGCGCGCCGATCCAGCGACGCGCGATCCGCATCTCGACTGGAACGAGCGTACGCCTTCCGTGCGGCTCGAGATCGACCAGGATCGCGCCCGCGCGCTCGGGCTGACGCCGCAGGATCTCGCCAATTCGCTGCAGATGCTGATCTCCGGCGCCACGGTGACGACCGTGCGCGACGGCGTCGAGAAGGTGGACGTGGTGGCGCGCGCGGTCAAATCCGAACGCGCCGATCTCGCCCATCTCGGCGATCTCACGGTAACGACGCGCACCGGCGCCTCTGTTCCCGTCTCGCAGGTGGCGAAGATCGTCTACGAGCACGAGGACGCGATCCTGTGGCGGCGCAGCCGCGACACGGTCATAACGGTGCGGTCGGACGTGATCGACGGCGTACAGCCGCCTGACGTTTCCACGCGCATCTGGCCGAAGCTCGCGGAACTGCGCGCGTCGCTGCCGCCGGGCTATCGTATCGAGATGGGCGGCGCGGTTGAAGAATCCGCCAAGGCCAATGCCGCCATCGCCACGGTCGCGCCGCTGATGCTGTTCGTCATGCTGACGATCGTGATGGTGCAATTGCAGAACTTCACGCGTCTCGCGCTTGTCATGCTGAGCGCGCCGCTCGGGATCATCGGCTCGTCGCTCGCGCTCAACGTTTCTGGCGCGCCCTTCGGTTTCGTCGCGTTGCTCGGGCTGATCGCGCTTGCCGGCATGGACATGCGCAATTCCATCATCCTGGTCGATCAGGTGCGCCAGGATCTCGAGCGCGGCATGTCCACCCGCGACGCGATCATCGAATCCGCGGTGCGGCGCGCCCGGCCGGTGGTGCTGACGGCGCTCGCCGCGATCCTGGCCATGATCCCGCTGTCGCGCTCGACCTTCTGGGGGCCGATGGCCATCGTCATCATGGGCGGCCTTTTCGTGGCGACCTTCCTCACCCTGCTGTTCCTTCCCGCGCTCTATGCGCTATGGTTCCGCAAGTCGCTCGCCGCGCCAGAGGCGGCGCGCGCGAAGGGCGAGGCGCCGGTCCCGACCGGCGATCCGAATGGGCTGCCGGCGGGCGCCGGCCTGGTGGGAGCGCCAGCGGAATGATGCAGGCGGATGTCGCCGCGCCACGGGACGTCGAAACCCGCGCGCGGATTGTCGAGACGGCGGAAAAGCTTTTTCGGGAGATCGGATTCCAGAAGACGACGGTCGCCGACATCGCGCGCGAATTGCGGATGTCGCCGGCCAATGTCTACCGATTTTTCGGCTCGAAGGCGGATATCAACGGCGCCGTCGCGCGCCATCTGCTCAACGCCATCATCGAGGCCTCGACCGCCATCGTCGAGGGGCCGGGCGCGGCGGGCGAACGGCTGCGCGCGCTGATCGTCAACAACGAGCGCATGAACGCCGAGCGCTTCATTGGCGAGCGCAAGCTGCACGAGATGGTGCAGGTCGCGCTCGACGACGATTGGCCGATCGTCATCGAATATGTGCAGGCGATGCGCATGCTGATGGGGCGGCTCGTCGCCGAGGGCGTCGCGGCGGGTGAGTTCGCCCCGACTGACCCGGCGCAGGGCGCGGCGCTCATCCAGGCGGCGACCATCTCCTATTGCCATCCGCGGCTGATGGTCGAATGCCAGGACAAACCCGTGCCGAGCTGCGACGAGATGGTGGATTTCGTGCTGCGGGCGCTGGGCGCGGCGCGGGGCTGACGCGCCCGGCGCCCGTATGCTAGGCAGGGCGGATGAGACGCCTGATCCTCGGTCTGTGCCTGCCGATCCTGCTGGCGTTCTGCCTTGCGCCCGCGCGCGCCGCCGAACTCGTGCTGTTCGAGCGTGCGGGCTGTCCCTGGTGCGAGCGTTGGAACGCGGAGGTCGGCGGCGCCTACGACAAGACCGCCGAGAGCCGCAAGGCGCCGCTGCGGCGCGTCGATCTCGCGGGCGGCGTGCCCGCCGATCTCGCGCAGGTCAAGCCTGTCGTCTACACGCCGACCTTCGTGCTGGTCGACAAGGGCGTCGAGGTCGGCCGCATCGAGGGCTACACGGACAACGCCTTTTTCTACGCCTATCTCGACGGGCTGATTGCGCGGCTGGACACTCCGGCGACGAATTGAGCGTTCACCCGCCGTTCCTGATGAGGAAGCGGTAGACGCCGTTGTCGGCGGTCGATTCCAGCAGTTCGGCGCCCGTCGTCTTGCAGAAGGCCGGGAAGTCCTCGACCGAGCCGGGGTCGGTCGCAAGCACCTCCAGCACGCCGCCGCGGGGCAGCTCCTTCAGCGTCTTCTTGGCGCGCAGGATCGGCAGCGGGCAGTTCAATCCTTTGACGTCGAGGGTCCGGTCGGCCATTCCATCTGTCTCCATTGTCCCGCGCGCAGGCGGTCGATGGCGCCCTGATACACGGATTTTCGGGCAATTTCAGCGGTTGTTTCCGCGGGCCATCGCGCGAGCGGGGCCTCAGGCCGCCGGGTCGCGCCGCTCGTCGTCGCGCGGTTCGGGCTTTCCGAGCCGGGCGCATTCCACGAAAACCCGCAATTTGCAGTCGCGGCAGATGTCGTAGTCGAGATGGCGATAGACCTCGGCCAGCGCGCTCGTCTTGGACCTGAACATGTTGTCGCGGCCGATCATCTCGGCATATTCGCCGCGACTGAGAAATTCCGAGGCGCGCTCCTTCAGCCGGATCAGGTAGAGCCCGCCGCCGCGCGCGCGCAGCTTGCGGGCCTCCAGCGCCAGCGCCTCGGCGCCCGCGAGGTCGATGAAATTCACGCCCGTCATGACGATGGCGATCTGCCTGCAGGCCGGGGCTTCCGCCTCGAGCTTGCGCATGGCGTTGCGGAAGCTGGCGACGGCGCCGAAATAGAGCGAGCCATCGAGCCGCAGCAGGTGGAATTGCGGGCATTCGGGCAGGTCGGGCCGCACGTCGGTGAACTTGCGGTTGGCGCTCATCGGATCGGGCACCCGCCGGCGCAGTT
The DNA here is from genome assembly GCA_047605445.1 of Rhodoblastus sp. GTDB lineage: Bacteria > Pseudomonadota > Alphaproteobacteria > Rhizobiales > Beijerinckiaceae > JAJXWB01. Next base: position 576 of record JASGFP010000030.1, on the reverse strand, counting down.
CCGGCGCCGAGGTGCGATAGAGGAAGATCAGCAGCGACAGCGCGACGCCGACGAAGATCGCCATCTGGATGTGGATGAACAGCGCGGCGAAGATGGTGATGAAAAACACCCATCTTTCCGCCCGGCTCATGCGCCAGATGTTGGCGATCGAGCGGCGGTCGATCAGGCCCCAGCCGATCATGACGAGCGATGCGGCCATGGCCGAGCGCGGCAGATAGGCGGCGAGCGGTGCGGCGAACACGACCAGCGCGAGCAGCAGCAGGCCGGCGAAAATCGCCGCCATCGGCGTGCGCGCGCCGGATTCGTAATTGAGCGCGCTGCGGTTGAACGAGCCCGAGACGACGTAGCCGGAGAAGAAGGGCGCGGCGATATTGGCGAGGCCCTGGCCGACGAATTCCTGATTGATGTCGAGATCCTGCTCGGTGCGCGCGGCGATGGCGCGGCCGATGGAAACGACTTCGTTCAGCGCCGAAATCGCGATGGCGAGCGCGGTCGGCAGCAACATGCGCCAGACGTGCGGATCGAAGCTCGGCGCAGACAGCGCCGGCAGTTGCGCGGGCAGGGCGCCGACGACCG
>JASGFP010000029.1:0-33866 GCA_047605445.1 Rhodoblastus sp. | reverse complement strand
TGGGCCAGCGTCAGCGAAAGAGCGGCGGCTGCGGAAATCAGGCGGTTCATGACGGGCTCCGGTCGCTGGCGCGGGGGCCGAATCTCCCGCGGGCCACGAAACAAGCCCGGTCAGCCCAAAAACTCAAGTCCGCAACGCAAAAAGGCCGCTCGCGCGGCCCTTTCACGGTCCGATCGGGAAAATCAGGCGCTGGCGGCCTGCTTCTTGACGATCTCGCGCTTGATCGCGCGGGCATTGATCGAAAGTTCGACGTCGCGCGCCTTGAGCAGGAAGGCGTCGATGCCGCCGCGATGCTCGACCGAGCGCAGCGCGGCCGCGGCGATACGCAGGCGGACCGGGCGACCGAGCGCCTCGGACTGCAGCGTGACGTTGCACAGGTTCGGCAGGAAGCGCGTGCGCGTCTTGCGGTTCGAATGGCTGACGAGGTTGCCGGTCTGGACGGCCTTGCCGGTCAGTTCGCAGCGGCGGGACATGGTGTGCTCCGTATTCTGTCGTCCCGGCCGGGCCGGGGTGAAAGCTCTGTCCTTGCGCGCGCTCGTGCGTGCGGCGGGACTTGTCCAGTTCCATTCGCCATGGATGCATGGAAAGGCCTGCGGCGGCCGAAGCCGCCGACAAGGATGCGTCGCTATAAGGGAGCGGCTTTGCGGCGTCAAGGCGAAAGCCTGTCATATTGCCGCGTGCGGGCCGGCACATTCAGACGAAAAGAGCGCCGCTAGTGTCCCTTCATCGCCGAACGACATGGCGAAACGAACAGGAGAGGGCCATGAAACGCAGCCGCAAGATCATCACCGCTTCCATCGCCGCGCTCACGCTGGCCGGCGCGGTCGCCGCCACGAGCACGCCCGCCGCCGCCTGGGGCCATCGTCATGGTTGGGGCTGGGGCGGCCCTGCCATCGCCGCCGGCGTGGTCGGCGGACTGGCCCTCGGCGCCATGGCCGCTTCGGCCGCGCCCGCCTATTACGACACCTGCGTCTCCCGCCAGGCCGTCTACGACGACTGGGGCCGCTTCCGTGGCTACCGCCGCGTGCGCGTCGCCTGCTGAGCAGCGCGAGATTTCGTCTCCTGAAGGGCCCTCGCCGGAAACGGCGGGGGCTTTTCAGTTTTGGGGTTGGAGGACGCTTGCCCTCCCCGGGTGGGAGGGGACAGGTCCGTCACTCCCCCTGCGCCGCCATCAGCTTCGCCTGATGATCGGTAATGAGCGCGTCGACGATCTCGTCGAGGTCGCCCTCCATCACCTTGTCGAGCTTATAGAGCGTGAGGTTGATGCGATGGTCCGTCACCCGCCCTTGCGGAAAATTGTAGGTGCGGATGCGCTCGGAGCGGTCGCCGGAGCCGACCATTGCCTTGCGGTCGGCGGCGCGCTCGCTGTCGCGCGATTGCAATTGCTGATCGTAGAGTCTGGCGCGCAAAATGCTCATGGCCTTGGCGCGATTGCGGTGCTGCGAGCGCTCTTCCTGCATCATCACGACGATGCCCGACGGAATATGCGTGATGCGGATCGCCGATTCCGTCTTGTTGACGTGCTGGCCCCCCGCGCCGCCCGAGCGCAACGTGTCGATGCGCAGGTCGGATTCGTTGATGGCGACGTCGACTTCCTCGACTTCCGGCAGCACGGCGACAGTTGCAGCCGACGTGTGGATGCGCCCCTGCGTTTCGGTTTCCGGCACGCGTTGCACGCGATGAACGCCGGATTCGAATTTCATCTTCGCGAAAACCCCGCGGCCGGAGATTTCGGCGATGATTTCCTTGTAGCCGCCCATCGCGCCTTCGCTGGCGGACACCAGTTCCGCTTTCCAGCCGCGCCCCTCGGCGTAGCGCACATACATGCGGAAGAGATCGCCGGCGAAAAGCGCGGCCTCGTCGCCGCCCGTGCCGGCCCGGATTTCGACGATGGCGCTCTTTTCGTCGTCAGCGTCCTTGGGCAGCAACGCGACCTGGAGATCCTTCCCGGCTTTCTCCAGCCGTTCGCCGGCCTCGGCGCGCTCGACTTCGGCGAGGTCGCGCATCTCCCTGTCCAAAGCGGGGTCGGCCAACATGGCGTCCAGGCCCGACACTTCATCGGCAATGCCGCGATACATGCGGATGGCCGTGACCACATCCTCCATCGCCGCGAGTTCGCGGGAGAGCGCGACATAGGTCGCGCCGTCTGCGCCCTCGGCCAGTCTGGCGCCGATCTCGTCGTGACGCCGCAGGATGACGTCGAGGCGTTCGTTGGGGATCATGGGAGCGTAGCTAGAGTTGCACGCCGCGCGCTTCGGCGAAGGCGCGCAATTGTTCGCGCAGCGGCTGGCGGTCGTCGCCCTGGTCGATCATCGGCGCGAGAAATTCGGAGATCTCCTTGAGGTTGGCGGACAGCAGCATCGCCTTCACCGGGCCGATCGACGCAGCCGACATGGACAGCGAGCGATAGCCCACCGCAGCCAGCGCCAGCGCTTCGAGCGGCTTGCCGCCCATTTCGCCGCACAGGGTGACCGGCGTCCCGGTGATGGCGCCGGCTTCCGCGATGGCGCGCAGCGCGCGCAGCGCCGGCGGCGACAGCGGATCGAAGCGCGCGGCGACGCGCTTGTTGTCGCGGTCAGCGGCGAAGAGATACTGGATGAGGTCGTTCGAGCCGACGGAGAGAAAATCGGCGCGCGCACAGATCGCGCCGAGCTCCCACAGCAACGAGGGCACCTCCACCATCACGCCGAGCTTCAACGGCTCGGGCGTGAGATAGCCGTGCTTCTTCAGCCAGTGGACCTCGTGCATGGCGACTTCGCGCGCGGCCTCGAATTCCTTGATGGTCGCCACCATCGGGAACATGATCCTGAGTTCGCGCCCGCCGCCGGCCTTCAGCATGGCGCGCAACTGCTGGCGCAGGAGGCCCGGCCGATCGAGGCCGATGCGGATCGCGCGCCAGCCGAGCGCGGGATTTTCCTCTTCCACCTTCGCCATGTAGGGCAGCACCTTGTCCGAGCCGATGTCGAGCGTGCGGAAGGTGACGGGTTTGTCGGGCGCGGCCTGAAGGATCGCGCGATAGAGCGCCTCCTGTTCGCCGGCGCGCGGGAAGCGCGCGGCCAGCATGAACTGCAGCTCGGTACGGAACAGGCCGACCGATTCCGCGCCCGTCTCGGCGAAATGCTGCATGTCGATGATGAGGCCGGCGTTCATGTGCAGGCGCATCTGCACGCCGTCCTTCGAAATGGTCGGCACGTCGCGCAGGCGGACGTATTGCTCCTGCCGGCGGGCGCGCAGACGCGCCTTTTCGGCATAGGCCGCCTCGACGTCGGGACCTGGCCTCACCTGCACGTCGCCGGCCGTGCCGTCGACGATGATGGCGTCGCCGGTCTCGACGAAATCGGTGATATTGGCGACGTCGCCGACAGCGGGAATGCCGATGGCGCGCGCCACGATGGCGACATGGCTCGAGGCGCCGCCCTGTTCGAGCACGAGCCCACGCAGCTTGCTGCGCGGATAGTCGAGCAGCGCGGCCGGGCCCATGGACCGGGCGACAAGAATGGCGTTGTCGGGCAGGATTTCGCGCGCGACCACGTAGTCGGCGCCGGTCAGCTTGTGCAGCAGCCGGTTGGCGAGATCGTCGAGATCGTGGAGGCGCTCGCGCAGATAGGGGTCGGTCTGGCGCTGCAGCTTCGCGCGCGCATCATTCTGCACGCGCTCGACGGCGGCTTCGGCGGTGAGCCCTGTCTGGATCGCTTCCGTCAGCCGGCGCATCCAGCCGCGGTCGTTGGCGAAGACGCGCACGGTCTCGAGCACGTCCTTGTGCTCGCCGGCGCCCAGCCTGTCGCCGCGCGCTATCAGCGCGTCGATCTCGTCGCGCAGGGCCTGGATCGCATCCTCGAGCCGCCGGCTTTCGGACTTGGTGTCCTCGGCCACGATCTGCTTGATGACGACGCGCGGCTCGTGCAGCACGACATGGCCGAGCCCGATGCCCTCGGCCACCGCGGCGCCCTTCACGGCCACCGGGCGCTTCAGCGCCGTCTCGTCGCCGGGCAGCGCGATCGCCTGCAATTCGCCGGATGCGATCATCTCGGCGAGCAGCATGGCGGTGGTCTGGAGGGCCTCGACCTCCTCGTCCGTATAGATGCGCCGGGCGCGGTTCTGCACCACGAGAACGCCGAGCGTGTTGCCGCCGCGCAGGATCGGCACGCCCAGGAAGGAATGGTAGATCTCTTCGCCCGTCTCCGGCTTGTACGAGAAGGCGGGATGCGATTGCGCGTCGGCGAGCGCCAAAGGCTCGGCGGAGGAGGCGATGAGGCCGACGAGGCCTTCGCCCGAGCGCATGGTGGTCAGATGCACCGCCTCGCGGTTCAAGCCTTCGGTCGCGTAGAGCTCGAGCCTGTTGTCGGCGCGCAGCACATAGACCGAGCAGACCTCGGCCACCATGTTGGCGGCGATGTGGATCACGATCTTGTCGAGCCGCGCCTGCGGGCTCACCGGTTCCGCCATGACTTCGCGGAGCCGGCGCAGCAAAAGGCGAGGTCCGCCGAGTGCGCTGCGCATCGTGTCGTGTTCCGTGCGGGCGGACGCCCGGGTGAGTTCGGGCGAGCCTCATGCCCGACCGCCCTGCGGCGTCCGTTGCATGAAACGGACCGCGGGCGGGATCAGGGCGACTCGACCTGTCCTTTGTTTACGCGATATCGACCGGACGCGCGAGGCGGCGAAGACCGGAAGCCGTCAGGCCTTGTCGAGGCCGTAGAGCGAATGCAGCGTGCGCACGGCAAGCTCGGTATAGGCGGCGTCGATCAGGACCGAGAATTTGATCTCCGAGGTGGTGATCGCCCTGATATTGATGCCTTTTTCCGACAAGGCCTTGAAGGCCCGCGCCGCGACGCCGGCGTGGCTGCGCATGCCGATGCCGATGGCCGAAACCTTCACCACGTCGGTGGCGCCCGCGATCGAGGCGAAGCCGACCTGCTCGCGCGCCTTGTCCAGCACGGCGCGGGCGCGCTCGTAGTCGGCGGAAGGCACCGTAAAGGTGATGTCGGTCGTCGCCTGATCGTCCGAGACGACCTGGATGATCATGTCGACGTTGATGTTGGCGTCGGCCAGCGGCACGAAGATGGCGGCGGCCACGCCCGGCTTGTCGGACACGCGGCGCAAGGTGATCTGCGCCTCGTCTCGGGAAAAGGCGATGCCGGTGACAACCTGGGCTTCCATAATGTCCTCCTCGGCGCAGATCAGCGTGCCGGACTGGGGATTTGAAGGATCGTCGAAGGACGAGCGCACATAGGTCGGCACCTTGTGGACCATCGCGACCTCGACGGACCGGACTTGCAGGACTTTTGCGCCAAGCGAGGCCATTTCCAGCATTTCCTCGAAAGCGACCTTGTCGAGCCGCTTCGCCTTCGGGACGATGCGCGGATCGGTCGTGTAGACGCCGTCCACGTCCGTATAAATGTCGCAGCGCACGGCCCCGATGGCGGCGGCCAGCGCCACCGCGCTCGTGTCAGAGCCGCCGCGGCCGAGCGTGGCGATGCGGCCGGTCGGCCCGTGCACGCCCTGGAAGCCCGCGACGACGGCGACTTCGCCCCGCTCGACGAAATGCTGGTTGATCTTTGTAGCGTCGATGCTTTCGATCCGGGCCGAGCCGTGCGCGCCGTCGGTGAGAATCGGGATCTGCCAGCCCTGCCAGGAGCGGGCCTGAATGCCCATATCTTGCAAGACGATGGCCAGAAGTCCGGACGTCACCTGCTCGCCGGAGGCGACGATGGCGTCATATTCGCGGGCGTCATGCAGAGGCGCGGCCTCCTTGCACCAGGCCACGAGTTCGTTGGTCTTGCCGGACATGGCGGACACAACGACAGCGACGTCGAAGCCGGCCTCGACCTCGCGCTGCACATGGCGGGCGACGTTGCGGATGCGCTCGACATTGGCGACCGAAGTGCCGCCGAACTTCATGACGAGACGGGGTTTTGCCTGACCGGACATGGGGCTCCGAAGATTTTGCGGACCTTGCGAAGTTTTGACGCGCTCGCGCCCTGTCCGAAGGCGGCGTATACATACGGGCTCACCGGCGCCTGTCAATCGTGCAGGCCGCCGCGCAAGGATTTGGATTTGCACATGGCGAAGGCCGCCAGCACGAACGCCACGCCGCCGCGCAGCGCCAGCGTCGATCCCGCCGACGTCGCGCGTTTCAACGCGCTCGGCGAGGAATGGTGGGATCTATGGGGCCCGATGCGGGCGCTGCACAAGCTGAACCCGACGCGGGTGGATTATATCCGGGACATTCTGGTCGAGGAGTTGAGGGGCGCTTCATCCACCGTGTCATCCCGACCTGGTTCCGGCCCGCTCTCCGGTCTGCGCATCCTCGACATCGGCTGCGGCGCGGGCATCCTGTCCGAACCGCTGGCGGCGCTTGGCGCCGAGATGACGTCGGTCGATCCCGCGCCGATGAACATCGAGGTGGCGCAGGCTCATGCCGCGAAAGCGGGCCTTTCCATCGATTATCGCGCGATGACGGCCGAAGACCTTGCGGCGACCGGCGCGCAATTCGACGCCGTCCTCATCATGGAAGTGGTCGAGCACGTCGCCGACCGCTCCGCATTCATTGCGACAGCGGCGAGCCTCGTGCGGCCCGGCGGCTTCCTGTTCGCCGCCACGCTCAACCGCACGCTCAAATCCTACGCGCTCGCCATCGTCGGCGCCGAATACATCCTGCGCTGGGTCAAGCGCGGCACGCACAATTGGGAACAGTTCGTCACGCCGCAGGAACTGGCGGGCGATTTTCGCGCGTCGGGGCTGGAGGTCTACGACCGCACCGGCGTCGTCTACAATCCCGTGTTCGACGAATGGCGCACGTCGGAGGATTGCGGCGTGAACTATATGATGGCTGCGCAGAAGCCCGGCGGGGCGATCAATTCCGCTCATCCGGCGACGGCGGAATCGGCATGATTTCCACACCCTCCTCGATCAGCGCGCGAGCTTCCTCGAAACTCGCCTGGCCGCGGATCGGGCGGGCTTCGCTTTCGCCGTCGTGAATCTTGCGCGCTTCCTCGGGGAAGGCCGCGCCGACGTCGGTCGTCGCTTCCATGATCTTTTCGCGCAACGCCCGCACCATCGCGCGGACTTCGGCCATTTTTTCGTCGACCAGAACGACATCCTGCGCGGGCTGTGCGGCCGGCGAAGGCGCTGCAATCGCATCGTCACGATCCCGGCGCGCCACGTTTGGCGCCATGATGGCCTTGCTCACGCGCGGCGAGTTGCAGAACGGGCACGTCACGAAGCCGCGGCGCGCCTGTTCGTCATAGGCGCCGGCGCTGGCGAACCAGCTTTCGAATTCGTGGGCCTTCTCGCAGACCAGCGCGTAGCGGATCATCTCAGCCCGCCAGCATTCCGTCGAGCTTGCCGTCCTGCTCCAGCTCGTAGAGGTCGTCGCAGCCGCCGACATGCGCCGCGCCGATGAAGATCTGCGGCACGGTGGTGCGCCCGCCGGAACGCGCGGACATGGCGGCGCGGCCCTCGCGGTCGCCGTCGAGCGAAATTTCCTCGAAGGCCACGTCCTTCCTGCGCAGCAGGTCCTTGGCCGCATGGCAATAGGGGCACATGGAGGTCGTGTAGATCGTCACAGGCTGCATGGAACGTCCCTTTTCCGCAGCGCTTATATGGGAAGTCACCCCCCTGTCACAACCCGCGCGAAGGTCAGGGCGTCCACGCGTTTCGCGCCGGCCCGGAGCAGCACGCGGGCGGCGGCGTTGAGGGTGGCGCCCGAGGTCATCACGTCGTCGATCAGCACGATCCGCTTGTCGAGCACGGCGAGCTTGCCCTGCTCGCCGACGCGGAAGGCGCCTTGCAGATTGGTCGCGCGCTGCGCCTTCGACAGTCCGACCTGCGGCGGCGTCGCCTTGACGCGTTCCAGCGTCTGCATTTCGGCGGGCACGCCCGTCTCGCGCGAGACGGCCTGCGCCAGCAGCGCGGCCTGGTTGTGCTTGCGGCCGATCAGCCGCAGCCGGTGCATCGGCACGGGGACCAGCAGGTCGCAATCGTCCAGAAGTTCGGCGCCGGCGCGCGCCATCCAGCGGCCGACCGGCCGGGCGACCTCCAGCCGGTCGTAATATTTCAGCCGGTGGACGATGAGCCGCGCCGGGCCGTCGTCGAATTTCGCGACGGATCGCGCGCGTGAAAAGACCGGAGGATTGGCGATGGCCTCGGGCGAGAGCAGGCCAGGCTGGCCGAGATCGACGTCGAAGGGCGCACCCAGCCGCTCGCAATACGGCTTCTCGATGAAGCGCATCTCGGGCCAGCAGTCCGGGCACAGGCCGAAATGGCTTTCGGTCGCGCGGCGGCAGGCGATGCAGACCGGCGGGTAGACGATGTCGAGCGCCCGCTCGCCCGCGCGGCGGGCGATGGCGGCGATCGGCGTCAGGGCGCTGGCGAGGCTTGCGCGCATGTCCGCAGACTAGGGCCTCCGCGCTCTGCGCAAAAGTCCGCGTTGCGTCGGCGGCGTGGACGGCGCGCCGCGCCGGCGCTAGCCTTCGGGGATGAAAGCGATGTGGCTTCTTGCCGCCGTCCTCGTTCTCGCGCCTGGCTTCGCTTGCGCGGCGGACATGCGCGCCTTGTGCGCGAAATCAGGCGACGACGATCGCGCCATGCCGATCGACGCCTCGCTGGTCGGCGCCGCGCGAAAAGCGTTCGGCCTTTCCGCCGATGCGCCCGCCGACTGGGTTGCCGCGTCGACGGTCGCGCGCTGCATGGGCGGCGCGGTCTGGCTGTGCAATGCGGGCGCGAACATTCCCTGCGGCAAGGCCGACGCCAATCGGTCCAATCCCGGCGCCGACGCATTTTGCCGGCAAAATCCCGGCGCGCAGGGCGTGCCTATGTCGGCTGTCGGCCACGCCACGATCTACGCCTATGCCTGCGACGGGACGAAAGCGCGCGTGACGAAGAAATTCGGCGCGGTGGATGCGCGCGGCTTTGTCGCCGACAGCTGGAAACGGCTGGACTGACGGGGCGCGTCATCGTTAATGAGGCGTTAATTCGAGGCCGCTAGCGTGCCGCCATGACAGCGATCCGGACCCTTCTCTTCGCTCCGTGCCTGCTGGCGCTCGCCGCCGCAAGCCCGGCCGCCGCCGATTTCTCATCCTGCGTCGCGGGCCTGCGGTCGCAGGCCGCCGCGCAGGGCATTTCGGGCGCGACCTTCGACGCCGCCTTCAAGGGCGTGACGCCGGAGCCGAAGGTCATCGAGCTGATGAACAATCAGCCGGAGTTCAAGACGCCGATCTGGGACTATCTCGCCGCACTGACCGACGACGAGAAGGTGGCCGACGGCAAGGCGGCGATGCGGCAATATTCCAGCGCGCTCGCTTCCGCAGAGGTCAAATACGGCGTCGACCGCTACGCGATCGCGGCTGTGTGGGGCGTGGAATCGGATTTCGGCAAGGCCGGCAAGAAATTCTACCTGCCGCAGGCTCTGTCCACGCTGGTCTGCATGGCCGACCGTCGGCAGGCGTATTTTCGCGGCGAGTTGATGTCGACGCTCAAGATCATGCAACGCGGCGATCTCGAAGCCGCCGATCTCTGGGGTTCGTGGGCGGGCGCTTTCGGCCACACGCAATTCATGCCGTCCACCTATTTGCGGCTCGGTGTCGACGGCGACGGCGACGGGCGCAGCGATCTCGTCAATTCCGTGCCGGACGCCCTGCATTCCACCGCGAACTACCTGCGCAAGTCGGGCTGGGCGACGGGCGCGGCCTGGGGCTACGAAGTCGATGTGCCCTCAGGCTATTCCGGCCCCTCGGGCCGGACGGGCAAGCATCCGGTTTCGTTCTGGGAGAGCCACGGCATCCGCAAGGTCGGCGGCGGCGGGCTGTCTGGCGGCGGGCCGGCCGGACTGCTGCTGCCCGCCGGCAAGGGCGGGCCGGGCTTCCTCGTCTTCAAGAATTACGACGCCGCCTATTCCTACAACGGCTCGGACGCCTATGCGCTGGCGATCTCGATCCTGACCGACAAGCTGAAAGGCAAGCCGGGCGTGCAGGGCGAATGGCCGACCGACGATCTCGGCCTTTCCCGTAACGAGCGGCGCGAATTGCAGCGGCTGCTGATTGCGCGCGGCTTCGATGTCGGCGAGCCGGACGGCGCCGTCGGCGCCAAGACGCGGGCCGCCATCATGGCCATCGAGGCGCAGATCGGCATGCCGCAGCGCGGCAGGCCGGGCATGAAGGTGCTCAATTCCCTGCGCGGGCGCTGAGGGAAGCCGCCTCACCGCATTGTGACTGGTTCGTGCGTGGCCGCGGGCGTAACCGTCTGGACGACACGAGAGACAGCATGCGCGCCCCCACCATCGTCGTTCTCGCCGCCCTGACCTCCATAACCGCCGCCAGCGCGATGGAGAGGCCGCGCGGCGTGGTCGAACTCTTCACCAGCCAGGGTTGCTCGTCGTGCCCGCCCGCCGACCGCGTGATCGGCGAACTCGCGCAGGATCCCACGCTCGTCGTCCTGTCCCTGCCGGTCGACTACTGGGATTATATCGGCTGGAAGGACACGCTCGCCTCGCCGCAATGCACGGCGCGCCAGAAGGGCTATGCGGCGGCGCGCGGCGACGGGCAGGTCTATACGCCGCAGGCGGTGATCGACGGCGTGGCGCATGTCGTCGGAGCCGACCGCGACGCGATCGTGAAGACGATCGCGCTGGATCGCGGCGCGAAGGGCGCGCTGAGCGTCGACGTCTCGGCGAAGATCGTCAACGACCGGGCCAGCGTGGATGTCGGCGCAGGCGCCGGAAAATCGGCGACGATCTGGCTGCTCGAAGTCGAACCATCCGCGACGGTCGAGGTCGGGCGCGGCGAGAATGCAGGCCGCAAGCTCACCTACACGAATGTCGTGCGCAAGATGACACGGCTCGGCGATTATGCGGGCGCGGCCGCGCATTTCGAGGCGCCGGCGGCGGGCGACAAGCGCTATGTCGCGCTCGTGCAGATGGGCGGCCCCGACAGGCCCGGCGCGATCCTCGGCGCAGCGCAGACGAAATGACGTTCAGCCGCGCTTCTTGAGCGCCCGCAGGTCGAACGCGCCCGGCAGTTTCCGCGGATCGGCGCCCGCGCCGAAAATTTCCGCCTTCTGGACCTTCTGCGTGCTGGTCTTCGGCAGGCGTTGGACGAAGACGATCCAGCCCGGCGGCTTGTAATAGGCGAGCCGCTCGTTGGCGAAATCGAACAGGGTTCGGGCAAGCGCGGCGTCGGCGGCGAAGCCGGCGCGCGGCACGATCGCCGCCATCACCTCCTCCTCGCGCACCTCGTCCGCCGCCGCCATGACGGCGGCCTCGGCCACCGCCTCGTGACCGAGCAACGTCGCCTCCACCTCAGCGGCGGCGATGTTCTCGCCGGAACGGCGGATGATGTTCTTGTTGCGATCGACGAAGAACAGCATGCCCGTCGCGTCCTGCCGCACGACATCGCCGGTGTGGAACCAGCCGTCGCGCCAGGCCTCCGCCGTCGCCTCCGGATTCTTCAGATATTCGACGAAGAAACCGGCGCGCGGATCGCCGCCGCAGCGACGCGTCAGCAATTCGCCCTGCTCTCCCGTGACGACATCCTTGCCATCTCGATCGACAACGCGGACCTCCAGGTCGAAGTTGGCGCGCCCGAGCGGGCGGCCGAAGGCGCGGGTGTGAATCTGGCGCGGCTCCTCGCTGGCGATGAAGCCCCCGCCGGTCTCGGTCATGCCCCAGAGCTCGACCAAAGGAACCCGAAAACGCTGCTCGAACGGCCCGTGCAATTCCGGCTCGACGCCGGCGCCGACGCAGAAGCGCAGGGAATGCGCGGTTTCATCCGGCGAGACCGGCGCCTTCATCAGCATGGCCGGCACGACGCCGAGGTAATGCGCGATGGTCGCGCGGCTGTCGATGATCTCGCGCCACCACGACCCCGGATGAAAGCGGTCCGGCAGGATCGAGCAGCCGCCTGAAAGGACCATGCCCATGAAGCTTGTGACGCCCGCGTTCATGTGAAACAGCGGCAGCGGGTTGAAGACGCGGTCGGCGCCCTCGCGCAGCGCGGCGATCCCGCCCATCTCGCAATAGAAGCGCCCGACGTTGCGGTAATATTCGTTCGGGATCACGCAGCCCTTCGGGCGCCCCGTCGTGCCCGACGTGTAGAGCAGGCTCGCCTCGTCGCGCGGTCCTGGCGCGCCTGCGCGCGGCGGCTTCGTGGGCGCCGGCGGCGGCGCGAAATTCTCGCCGGCGACGGCGACCGCCGGCTTTTGCGCGCAGCCTCGCGCCACCGCCGCAATCGCGTCCGCCCGCTCCGGCAAAGCGACGATCAGGCAGGCTTCCGAATGCTCGATGGCGTAGCGGCTCTCGTCCGGCCGGTAGTCCGGATTGAGCGGGACGATGGAGACGCCGAGCCCGTTCAGCGCCAGGAAATGCATGTGAAAATCCGGCCGGTTCTCCAGCAGGATCGCGACACGATGGCCGAAGCCGTAGCCTGCGCTGCGATAGCTTTCGCGCAAGCGGGAGACGATGGCGGCTCCCTCGCGATAAGCAATCTCCCATCCATCGGGCAGATAGGCGCGGCTCGCCAGAGGCCCAACGCAGAGAAACGGGCGATCGCCCCATTTGTCCACGCTGCGGTCGAAGAGGGCTGCGGCTGTATGCTCGGGGGCTTTCATTCGCTTGTCTCGCAATGACGCCGACCCGTCATCGCGAGGCGCGAGGCGGCGAAGAAATCCATCCATCTGCGTTCGTCGTGGATGGATTGCTTCGCTTCGCCCGCAATGACGGCGCGAGGGTTACACGACTCGAAGGGCGGCGCCTTACGCCCTGGATATGCCGCCGTCGATCACCTGCCCAAAGCGTTCGTAGCGTTCGCCGGTGAAGCGCACGAGCTGCAATTGCTCGACGGGATAATGATCCGTCGGCGAGGTGTTGACCTTGATGCCCGGCAGAAGCAGGTCGGATTCGAATTCCTTCAGATTGGCCGCCTGCTTCATGATGTTGGCGCGCGACACATCGTCGCCGCATTGCTTGAGCACCTGCACCATCGTCTGGCTGACGACATAGGCGATGGCGGCGTAGATGTCTTTCAGATCGGCGTCGGGATCGTATTTCTTGAGGAATTCGCGCCATTTGACGATGGCCGGATCGTCCGACCAGGAGGCGTCGACCGGATCCTTCATATAGGCGCTCGAGATGATGCCCTTGGAGATGTCGAAGCCCGCCGCCTTCAGCGTCGATCCCGCCGAGGAAGCGTTGTTGCCGATGTAATGCGTCGGCTGCCAGCCGAGTTCGGCGATCTTCTTGATGCCCTGCGCCGCGAATTTCGGCGTCGTCATGCTCATGAAGACATTGGCGCCGGCGGCCTTGCACTTGACGACCTGGCTGTCGATCGTCGGATCGGACGTTTCGTAGGGCAGTTCGGCGACGATCATCGAGGCCTTGGCGCCGAGCCCGTCCTTGAAGCCCTTGAGCACGTCGCGGCCGAAATCGTCGTTCTGATAGACGATTCCCACCTTGGCGTCAGGCTGCGTCGCCAGAAGATGCTGCGCGAAAATGCGACCCTCGATCTGGTAGCAGGGCATGAAGCCCATGGTCCACGGGAATTCCTTGTAGTCGCCGAACTTGGTCGCGCCGGAGGCGATGAACAGTTGCGGGACTTTCTTGCCATTCATGTATTTGAGGATCGCCGAATTGGTGGGCGCGCCGAGCGGGCTGAACAGCACGTCGATCTCGTCGCTCTCCACCAGCTTGCGCGCCTGCTCGACCGTCTTGGGCGGGGAATAGGCGTCGTCGTAGGTGATGTATTTGATCATGCGGCCGTTCACGCCGCCCTGTTCGTTGATCATCTTGAAATAGGCGCCGGGCGTGCGACCGATCGCCGAATAGACGGCGGCTGGCCCCGAATAGGCGTCGGTATTGCCGATGATGATTTCCTTCTTGGCGGCCTGCGCGATCGCGGGCCGGGCGACGCCGGCCGCAGCAGTTGCGGCAGCGCCCGACAGGACGGCGCGGCGGGTCAACGAGGGGTTAGGAAACGGGTCTGACATGTGTTCCTCCGAATAGCGCTCGTGTCGGCGCTTCTTGTCGGACAAGATCGCGCTTTCGCCGCAGCGTGACAACATCCGCCGCCGGCAGGGGCGCTATGCGCTGGGGAAGGACGGGCGGATAGCGGAGGCCTTCAAAGAACGTAGATACGGTCCGGCAGCGAATGGCCTGTTCCGTCCGCCGGCGCGATTTCGGCCATCACGGCGCCACAACGCTCGATGGCGGCGACGAAACCGTCGGCGATATGCCCCTGCGCGATCTGCGTCGTCAGCGCGTCGACCGTCTCGCGCCAGACAGCATGATCGACGCGCGCGGCGATCGCGTCATCGGCGACGACATGGGCGTAATGTTCGGCGAGCGAGACGAAGATCATCACGCCCATGCGGTTCTTCGTCTGCGTAACGCCGCGCGCGAAAAACTGCTCCATGCCCGCGCGATGCGCGCGTGTGCGCTTGATGGCGCGCGGCACCAGCGCCATGCGCAGCGGCGTCCACATCAGGATGAGCCCGACGACGAAGAAGATCATGACCTGCGCGGCCAGAATGCGCACCACGCTCATCTGCGTCGCCGCGATCAGCGCCCAAGGCGAAAGCAGCGCGACGAAGGACGCCCACAGCAGCGGCGCATAGGCGTAGGACGACGAGGCGCGCATCAGCACGCAGACGATGTCGCCGGCCGTCCGCTGCTCGGCTGCGTGGATCGCGGCAGCGATGCGGGCGCGGTCCTGCTCGGCGATGGGGGCGCGATCCTCGATCATCTCACCAGTCCCCCGAGGCGCCGCCGCCGCCGAACGATCCGCCGCCGCCCGAAAAACCGCCGCCAAAATCGCCGCCGCCCGTACCGCCGCTCCAGCCGCCGCCGCCTCCTCCCCAGCTCGAAGGACCGGAGGGGATGAAGATCGTCTGGTTGCCACGCCGCACCCAGCGGCCGGTCTGGCCGCGCGCGTTGCGGATCATCGAGATGACGACGAAGAAGAACAGCAGGAAAATGATGAAGGGCAGGAGCTGGTCGAGGAGATCGGGCTGCTGGTCGACGCGGACCTTCGCCTTTTTCTGCCATTCGCCGGAATCCACCGTCAGCGCGTCGATGATCGCGTCGACGCCCGCGACGACGCCGCCGGCGTAGTCGCCCGAGCGGAATTTCGGAACGATGGCGCTGCGGATGATGACGCTCGACAGCGCGTCGGTCATCGTCCCTTCGAGACCGTAGCCGACCTCGATGCGCACCTTGCGTTCGTTGGGCGCGACCAGCAGCAGAAGCCCGTTGTTCTTCTTGGCTTCGCCCAGTTTCCAGAAACGGGCGAGGTCGATCGAGAAAGTCTCGATGTCGCTGTCCTGCAGCGAAGGCACGGTGGCCACGACGAGCTGGATGCCGGACTTGTCCTCGAGGCTCGCGAGCTTGGCCTCGAGCTGCGTGCGCGTCGCGGCGGGTATGATGTTGGCCTGATCGACGACGCGGCCGGTCAGCGCGGGGAAGTCGAGGGCGAAAGCGAGGGTGGCGAAGAGAGCGAACACGGCCGCTAGCGCCATAGCCCGCGGACCGCGAGACTTCAGGCTCGCAATCGCTGGATGTGCTCGACCTGGCGTCGAAGTGGCGGTCATCCCGGCTTTGGCCCGAGGCGAGCCTGAAGGCTCGCGGTCCATTCTAGAACGTCGCCCGTCAGAACTTCACCTGCGGCGGCTTGTCGGAGCCCTCCGACGCCGTGAACGTCGCCATCGGCTGCTTCCCGGCGAAAATCGTCTTCGCCCAGATGATCGAGGGGAAGGTCGAGAGCGTCAGATTGTAATCGCGGACGGCGGACACATAGTCGCGGCGGGCTACCGCGATGCGGTTCTCGGTGCCTTCGAGCTGCGATTGCAGGGCGAGAAAGTTCTGGTTGGACTTCAGGTCCGGATAGGCTTCCGACACCGCGATCAGCCGGCCGAGGGCGCCTGAGAGCTGGTTCTGCGCATCCTGGAACTGCTTGAGCTTGTCGGGGTCGGTGAGCTGCGAGGCGTCGATCTTGACGGACGTGGCCTTGGAGCGCGCCTCGATCACCGAAGTCAGCACGTCCTTCTCCTGCTTGGCGAAGCCCTGCACGGTGGCGACGAGGTTGGGGATGAGGTCGGCGCGACGCTGATACTGGTTCTGGACATCGGCCCATTTGGCCTTGGCGTTTTCTTCCGCCGTCGGGATCGTGTTGTAGCCGCAGCTGGCCACGCTCAGGCCGATCGCCAGGGCGGCGAAGGCGGCGCGCAGACGGGAAAAGTTCAGGCCCATGGTTTGCTCCCTCTATCGGCGGCGACCTTACCCGCTGATGTGGACGCGCGAAAGTGCGCGCCACGCGGCGCCAGACGGCTCGACGCCGCATCCGTCCGAATTTCGCCGCGATCCGCCTTCCATATCCTTCGCCGCGTCGCCGTCGCGCGGCAAATTGGGTAAGATCGTTTCATGATTCGATTGTCGCATCGCGCCGTTCCGGCGTTCGTCATTCTCGCCCTCGGGTTTTCGGCCCTGGCGCCGGCCGCCCTGTCTCCGCTAGGCCCCTCCAGCGCGTTCGCCAAGGAGAAGGAAAAAGCGGACGGCAAGACGTCCGCGAAGGGCAAGGCCGACCACGGCAAGAAGTCCGAGGGCAAGAAATCCGACAGCAAGAGCGGCGCCGGCAAGGCGACGTCCGTCGGCCGCTTCGGCGAATGGGACGTGTTCACCGCCGGCGGCAAATCCAAGACCTGCTACACGCTGGCGCGGCCGAAGGAGCGCGCGCCGGCAAGCCTCAAGCGCGACGACGCCTATGTGTTCATCTCGAACCGGCCGGCGGAGAACGTGCAGAACGAAGTCTCCGTCATCATGGGCTTCGCCATGAAGGACGGATCGGAGCCGGCCGCCGACATCGGCGGAACCGCGTTCCAGCTCGTCGCCAAGGGCTCCAACGCCTGGCTCAAGAATCCGGCGGAGGAAGGCAAGTTCGTCGAAGCGCTGAAGCGCGGCTCCAAGCTTGTGGTGAAAGCCGCCTCGGCCAAGGGCCATTCCTCGACCGATACTTATTCGCTGTCCGGCATCAGCGACGCGCTCGCGCGGATCCGCAAGGAATGCCAATAGCCGCATTGGCAATTGGCCGAAGGTCGCAAGCCCAAAGTTCGACCCCGTTCGCCTTGTGAGCAGCCCCTGCGCTGACGCATAATCCCCGCGGTTTCAAGAGCGCCGCGAAGCCTCGCGCGCGCCTGCGGGAGGACGCACATGTCTGATAAGGTCTACGCCGTCAGCGACGAGTGGAAGAAACGCGCCTTTGTCGATCAGGCGAAATACGAGGAGATGTACGCGCGTTCGGTGAATGACCCGGAGGGGTTCTGGGGCGAGCACGGCAAGCGCATCGACTGGATCAAGCCGTTCACCAAGGTGAAGAACACGAGCTACGATCCGCACAATGTCTCGATCAAATGGTTCGAGGACGGCGTCACCAATGTGGCGATGAACTGTATCGACCGGCATCTGGCCAAGCGCGGCGACCAGGTGGCCATCATCTGGGAAGGCGACAACCCGGACGAATCCGAACATATCACCTACAAGCAGCTGCACGAGCGCGTGTCGAAGCTCGCCAATGTCTTCAAGGCGCATGGCGTCAAGAAGGGCGACACGGTCACCATCTACCTGCCGATGATTCCGGAAGCCGCCTACGCCATGCTCGCCTGCGCGCGCATCGGCGCGGTGCATTCGATCGTGTTCGGCGGCTTCTCGCCGGATTCGCTCGCCGCGCGCATCGAGGGCTGCAAGTCCAAGGTCGTGATAACCGCCGACGAAGGCCTGCGCGGCGGCCGCAAGGTGCCGCTGAAGATCAACGCCGACGAGGCGATCAAGCGCGCGGGCGTCGTCGAGACGATGATCGTCGTCAAGCGCACGGGCGGCAAGGTCGACTGGGTCGATGGCCGCGACGTGTGGTACGGCGACGAGATCGCGAAAGTCTCCGCCGATTGCCCGCCCGAGCCGATGAATGCGGAAGATCCGCTGTTCATGCTCTACACGTCAGGTTCGACCGGCGCGCCGAAGGGCGTGGTTCACACCACCGGCGGCTATCTCGTCTACGCCTCGATGACGCATCAATATGTCTTCGACTATCACGACGGCGACATCTACTGGTGCACGGCGGACGTGGGCTGGGTGACGGGCCACAGCTACATCGTCTACGGCCCGCTCGCCAATGGCGCGACGACGCTGATGTTCGAGGGCATTCCGAACTATCCGTCGATTTCGCGCTTCTGGGACGTCGTGGACAAACACAAGGTCAACATCTTCTACACCGCGCCCACCGCGATCCGCTCGCTGATGGGCGCGGGCGAGGAGCCGGTGAAGAAGACGAGCCGCAAGACGCTGCGCCTGCTGGGCTCGGTCGGCGAGCCGATCAATCCGGAAGCCTGGGAATGGTATCACCGCGTCGTCGGCGAGCGCCGCTGCCCGATCGTCGACACCTGGTGGCAGACGGAGACCGGCGGCATTCTCATCACGCCGCTGCCCGGCGCGATCGCGCAGAAGCCGGGCTCGGCGACCAAGCCGTTCTTCGGCGTGAAGCCGGAAGTGGTCGACGCGGAAGGCAAGATTCTGGAAGGCGCCTGCGAGGGCAATCTGGTGATCGCCGATTCCTGGCCCGGCCAGATGCGCACCGTCTACGGCGATCACGAGCGGTTCGTGCAGACCTATTTCTCGACCTATCCGGGCAAGTATTTCACCGGCGACGGCTGCCGGCGCGACGCCGACGGCTATTACTGGATCACCGGCCGCGTCGACGACGTGATCAACGTGTCCGGACACCGCATGGGCACGGCGGAAGTCGAAAGCGCGCTCGTCTCGCACGACGCGGTGTCGGAAGCCGCCGTCGTCGGCTTCCCGCACGACATCAAGGGGCAGGGCATCTACGCCTATGTCACGCTGATGACCGGCGTCGAACCGACCGAGGAGCTTCGCAAGCAGCTCGTCGCGCATGTGCGCAAGGAGATCGGCCCGATCGCGACGCCGGATGTCATCCAGTTCGCGCCGGGACTGCCGAAGACGCGTTCCGGCAAGATCATGCGCCGCATCCTGCGCAAGATCGCCGAGAACGAATTCGGCGCGCTGGGCGACACGTCGACGCTCGCCGATCCGACCGTTGTGGATGATTTGATCGCCAATCGCTGATCGGAGCGCCTTGAACAGAAAGCCCCGCGATGCGCTGCATCGCGGGGCTTTTGTCTGGCCAGAGCTTCGTCATTGCGAGCGGAACGAGGCAATCAATCCCCGCGCCTGTCCATAGGGATGGATTGCTTCGTCGCACGATTCCAAGTCGGATATATCCGACTTCGCGCAATGCTCCTCGCAACGACGACCGGGCCGGCTTACGCCCACGGCCTCGCGTCGGCGTCCTTCTTCTCGAAGGATGAAATCTTGTCGGCCTTGACCATCGTCAGGCCGATGTCGTCAAGACCTTCCATCAGGCAATGCTTGCGGAAGGCGTCGATGTCGAATTTCACCACGCCGCCGTCGGGCCCGCGAATTTCCTGTGCTTCCAGATCGACAGTGAGCGTCGCGTTGGCGCCGCGCTCGGCGTCGTCCATCAGCTTGGCGAGGTCTTCCTTCGACACCTTGATCGGCAGGATGCCGTTCTTGAAGCAATTATTGTAGAAAATGTCGGCGAAGCTCGTCGAGATCACGCAGCGCACGCCATAGTCGAGCAGCGCCCAGGGCGCATGTTCGCGCGAGGAGCCGCAGCCGAAATTGTCTTCCGCGACGATGATCTGCGCCTTGCGATAGGCCGGCTTGTTGAGCACGAAATCCGGGTTCTCCGTGCCGTCGTCCTTGTAGCGCATCTCCGAGAACAGGCCCTTGCCGAGGCCCGTGCGGGCGATCGTCTTGAGGTATTGCTTGGGGATGATCATGTCCGTGTCGATATTGACGATCGGCATGGGGGCGGCGACGCCGGTGAGTTTCGTGAACTTTTCCATCGCGAGGGCCTTCGGCAGCGGGTTTGGCAGGGTGTTAGCAAAAGGGGCCGGGGGGCGCAAACCGGCTTATGGCGGCGCGGGGCCGGATCGTCATTGCGAGCCGGAGGCGGAGCGATCCAGAGCCAGGCCGTGGCTCTGGATTGCTTCGTCGCTGCGCTCCTCGCAATGACGGCCTGTGCAAACGGCATTTGACCGGATGAGGCATGCCTCTCACGATGCCGAAAACGCGGGAGAGAAAAGACGACATGAGCCAGGCCGACGCAGCTTTCGACCCCGCGACGCATCTCTGCGCACGCCAGCGCTGGTTCGAGGATTTCCGTGTCGGCGAGCGCTACATCCTGCCGAGCCGCACGGTGAATGCCGCCAATTTTGCGGCGTTCCAGCTCGTCTCCGGCGACAATCATCCGATCCACTACGATGTCGAATATTGCCGCAAGCGCGGCTACGCGGGCCTGCTCGCGCACGGGCTGCAGGTCGTGTGCTTCACGGCCGCAGGCGCCGGGCAGTTTCCGCATGAAGTCTCGGATTCGCTCGTCGCCTTTCTCGAACAATCCTCGCGCTTTCTCGCGGGCGTAATCGAGGGCGACACGCTTTATCCCGCGCTGGAGATTACGGAGCTGAAAGAGCAACGCTCGACCGGCGTCATCACCATGCGCGCGAGCGTGCACAACCAGAAGCGCGAGCTCGTGCTTGACGGCATGCACAAATATCTGGTGAAGAAGCGCGGATAAATTAGTCCGCCTCGCGCTCGATGCGCTCCATGTCGTCGTCGCTCAGCCCGAAATGGTGGCCGATCTCGTGGATCAGCACGTGGCGCACGACGGCGCCGAGCGCGTCCTCGTTCTCCGCCCAATAGTCGAGGATCGGCCGGCGATACAGCCACACAATGTTCGGCTGCTGTCCGGTGTGCGCGAGCGTCTCGCCCTGCGCGAGGCCGCGTCCGCGGAACAGGCCGAGCAAATCGTAGTCACTCTCGCATTGCATCTCGTCGAGCGTCTCTTCGTCCGGCCAGTCGTCGACCCGGATGACGACGCCCGCGCAGAGCTTGCGAAAACTGGCCGGCAGCGCATCGAAGGCCGCTTGCGCCATGTCCTCGAAGGCTGCGAGATCGGGCGCGCGCCGTTCGCTCCAGTCATCCGTCGTTTCGCTCATGCCGCAGCATTGCACGCGCCCCGCCCGCGTCCAAGCGCGCGGAACCGCGCCCGCGCCGACGCGTTGCGTGGAGATCGCAAGCACGGGCGCCCGCCCGAATGACATGAGGGTCGCAGATGGAGAATTCGCTCGAAGCCCAGACCAAGGTGTGGGAACTCATCAAGGACATCCGCATCGCGATGTTCGTGACGCAGGGCGACGACGGCAAGCTGTCGGCGCGGCCGATGTCGGCGGTCAATACGGAATTCAGCGGCGCGCTCTGGTTCATGACGGCGGGCGATTCCGCCAAGCTCGAAGACGTCCGCGCCTTGCGCGACGTTCTCGTGGCCTACGCGGAGCCCAAGGACCAGAACTACGTGTCCGCACGCGGCAAGGCGCAGATCGTCAAGGACAAGGCGAAGGTCAAGGAATTCTGGAGCGAGGCGGCGCGCGTCTGGTTTCCGAAGGGGCCCGACGAAAGCGACATCGCGCTGATCAAGGTCGACGTCGAGAGCGCGGAATATTGGGACGCGCCCAATGCGACGATGGTCTACGCCTACGGCTACGTGAAGGCCCGCCTGACGGGGGAACCGCCGAAGCTCGGCGAGACGAAGAAGGTCGAGTTCTAGTTTCGCGCGGCGCTGCGCCTGCGCAGGGCCTTGTCGGCGGCCTGAATCAGCGGATGATCCCCAACAAATCGTGATTGGACGTCAGGCGGCGCCGCTCCAGTTCGCATGCGGGGCGGCATGCAAGAAGGGAACATCCGATGAGGAAACTGATCTATGCGTTCGTCGCGCTGGCAGGCGCAGCCTGGGCTGCGCCTTCGGTCGCGGCGCCCGCGATGCAGGCGCCTACGGGGATCGAGCGCAACGCGGAGAACCCGCTCGTCACCAAGACGCAGATGAACGACGGCCGCATGATGCGCCATCGCATGCATCGTGACCGCATGATGCATCGCCATCGCATGCATCACCGCCGTCACATGATGCACCGCCGCCACATGATGCATCACCCTCGCCGGATGATGCACCGCATGTGACGCGGACAGAACGAAGGAAAGGCCGGCGCGCGCGTCGGCCTTTTTGCGTCAGAGCTTGCGCACGTCGACAAAATGGCCGGCGATGGCCGCCGCCGCCGCCATCGCGGGCGAAACCAGATGCGTGCGGCCGCGGAAACCCTGACGGCCCTCGAAATTGCGGTTCGAGGTCGAGGCGCAGCGCTCGCCCGGCGCGAGCTTGTCCGGGTTCATCGCCAGACACATCGAGCAACCGGGCTCGCGCCATTCGAAACCGGCTTCGATGAATATCTTGTCGAGGCCTTCTGCTTCGGCCTGCTCCTTAACGAGCCCCGAGCCCGGCACCACCATGGCGCTGACATGGCTCGCGACCTTCTTGCCCTGCGCGATGGCCGCGGCGGCGCGCAGATCCTCGATGCGGCCGTTGGTGCAGGAACCGATGAAGGCGCGGTCGATCTTCACGTCCGTGATCTTCTCGCCGCCCTTGAGGCCCATATAGTCGAGCGCACGGGCGATAGCCGTTTTCTTGGCCTCGTTGGGCGCATCGGCGGGCGTCGGCACGGTTCCCTCGATGGTGATGACGTCCTCCGGGCTCGTGCCCCAGGTGACGATCGGCGGCAATTCGGACGCGTTCAGCGTCACAACCGTATCGAAATGTGCGCCTTCGTCGGTCTTCAGCTTCGACCAATAGGCCACCGCCTGATCCCAGGCCGCGCCCTTCGGCGCCTTCGGTCGATCTTTCAGATAGGCGAAGGTTTTCTCGTCCGGCGCGACCATGCCCGCGCGGGCGCCGCCCTCGATCGAGAGATTGCAGAGCGTCATGCGCCCTTCCATCGTCAGGTCGCGCACGGCCTCGCCGGAATATTCGATGACATGGCCGGTGCCGCCGGCCGTGCCGATCTTGCCGATGACGGCGAGCGCGATGTCCTTGGCGGTCACGCCGGGCGGCAGCTTGCCGTCGACGCGCACCAGCATGTTCTTCGCCTTCTTCTGGATCAGCGTCTGGGTCGCCAGCACGTGCTCGACCTCCGACGTGCCGATGCCATGCGCCAGCGCCCCGAAAGCGCCATGCGTGGAAGTATGGCTGTCGCCGCAGACGATAGTGGCGCCGGGCAGCGTGAAGCCCTGCTCCGGCCCGATGATGTGGACGACGCCCTGGCGCTTGTCGTGCTCGTCGTAATATTCGACGCCGAATTCGGCCGCGTTGATGGCGAGCTGCTCGACCTGCGCCTTCGACTCCGGATCCTCGATCGGCTTGGATCGGTCGGTGGTGGGCACGTTGTGGTCGACGACCGCGAGCGTCTTTTCCGGCGCGCGCACCTTGCGGCCGGACATGCGCAGCCCCTCGAAGGCCTGCGGGCTCGTCACCTCGTGCACGAGATGGCGGTCGATGTAGAGGAGGCTCGTGCCGTCGGGCTGGACGTCGACGACATGGTCGTCCCAGATTTTGTCGTAGAGCGTGCGCGGTCCTGCGGTCATGGCGGCGATCCTCGTTGCAGCGCGGGTTTCCGGTTGCGCCGCGCGCGGGCGGCATGCGGCCCGCGCAGGCGCTTGTGGGCCGTCTTCTAGAGCAACGCGCGGACAAGTGAAATCTGAATTTGCGGAGGATCGACGGCGGGCCTAAAGGCGGCTGAACGCCCATTGCAGGGCGAGCGTGGGCTCGGCCTTGCCCGTCACCACGATCTGCTGGCAGGCGCGCGCCCCGTCAGGGCTGGAGAAGAACACGCTTTCCTCCAGCGTCACCGGCAGGCCGCCGGCGTCGAACATCCAGCGCTGGCCATCGGCGAGGTCGAGCACCACCGCCGTGTCGTCGCCGGCGCGCATCGCCGTCACGGACGGGTGCAGGTGGAAGCGCAGGGCGAAATTGTCCGGCGGGGTCTGCGCCACAAGCGGGGCGGCGACCAGCCGGTCCTCGCCGACAAGCTGCGCTCCGTCGGATTTCAGCGCCAGCCGACGCTCGTGGATCAGGCCGAAGCGCTGGGCGTAGCCGTCGTGGGAGAGATCGATCAGCGCGCCTTCCGCCAATTTCTCGCGCCTCATGCCGACCTTCGAGGGCCCGGCCACGATCTGGCCGGCGATGACCCGTTCGATCCCGGAATTGGGCGCGATGCGGCAGGAGGAGACGTCGTCGATCACCAGCGTCGAATGCGCGGCGGTCTGGCGGGCGGCCTCGCGAGCGGAGGCGCCGCCGACGGCTGGCGCGCCGCAATTGACGACGATGCGCTGCAGCCCGCTCGAAAACTCGAACGACAGGCAGCCGGAGTGCGCGTCGAGCGAATAGGGGCCGGGCGGCGGCGGACCGGCGTCGGCGATGACGACGGTCTCCGCCGCCTCGAGCCGCTGGTAGCCCGAGTGCGGCGCGCTGACCGGGGCCGCGCCGCGCGCGTCGTCGTAGTGGAGCACGGTCGCAAGCCGATCCGGCGCCGTCACCCCCATGCCATTGAACAGGGCAAGCGCGCCGTCGCCGTGGCGCAGCAGGCGCAAGGCGGGAATAATGCGGTCGATCGCGTTGAGCAGCGCCGGCGGGGGAGCCGCGCCGCGCGCGACATAGGCCTGCCGCAGGGGCAGGAAATCGAGCAGCAGGTCGACCAGAGCCTGCGGATTGCGGCTGAGATGCCCGCCATCCGGCAGGATCTGCGCGCCGATGGCGTCGGCGAGCTGCGCGCTGGCGCGAGCCTGGAAACGGGCCGGCGTGTCGGCGCACATGGCGTAGGCGGCGAGCGCAACCGTCGACAGAAGATGCGGCAACCCGTTCGTCGCGCCGAGCGCGTCCTGCAATTGCGCGGCGTCGCGGGCGAGCGCGCGGAGGAAGCGGTGGTAGAAATCGGCTTCCGCGCCCTCGAGCACGAGCGTCGACTGGCTGAGCCAGGACAGGATGCGGCGCGCGGTCGTCGCGGCGTCGAACGTCTCGCCGTTGCGCCCGCGGGCCGCGAGATAATCCTCGACCAGCGCGCGGGCGTTGACGCGGGCGAGGCTCGTTTCGGCGGCGCGCAGGTGCCGCAGCCAGCCGAAGCCGTTGAGCGCGCGCGCCCATTCGGGCGAGGGCGGGTGAAGATCGAAGGGCGCGCGCCCCTGGGTGTTCACGATCCGACCGCCGAAGGCGAAATAGCCGGCGTAAATGTCCTCGGCGCGCGTGGCGTCGGCGGTGCGGATATCCTGCGGCGCGATAAGCAGGCGCTCGGGCGCACGCATGCGCATGCGGCCGAACGCCCGCACGGGCGCCGTCGCCGCGCGCACGCTGCGGGTCGCGTAGCGCCGCGCCATGATCGCGGCCAGCCTCGCGCGTTCACCCAATCCGCCGGTTGTCAGTCGCCCCTCCTGCCGGCCGCCAATCATCGCCCCGCCGCCGTTCATGCGGGCGTGTATTATCTCAGAACAACGGTTTAGGCTCTATTAACCTTGTCGCCGGAGTCGCGCGGCGAAAAAGCCGTCGAGGCCGGCCATGCGCGGGTCGTCGTCCGGCCAATGACACGGGAGGGTGCGCAGATCGCCCTCCGGCGTGAGGAGATCCGCCGTGACGCCGCATTCCCCGGCTTCGATCGGGACGCGCCTGAAATCCGGGTCCTTGCGCAGCAGCGCCGCAATCTGCGCCTCGCCCTCCTCGGGTTCGATCGAGCAGACGCAATAGACGAGATGGCCCCCGGGCTTAACCAGCGTGGCCGCGCGGGCGAGAATTTTCGCCTGCAGCGCGGCGAGCTGGTCGATGTCGCCGGGCTTCTTGGTCCATTGCACGTCGGGGTGGCGGCGGATCGTGCCGGTCGCCGAACAGGGCGGATCGACCAGTACGGCGTCGAACGGCTCGGCGGACCAGGTCGCGGCGTCGGCGACCACGATGTCGGCGGAGAGGCCGAGACGCGCGAGATTGGCGGAAAGCTGTTTCAGGCGCTCGGCCGAGCGGTCGAGGGCGGTCACCTGCGCGCCGGCGGCGGCCAGCTCCGCCGTCTTGCCGCCGGGGGCTGCGCAGAGATCGAGCACGCGCGCGCCGGGCTCGACGCGGAGCAGGCGGGCGGGCAGGGCGGCGGCGGCGTCCTGCACCCACCATTGCCCGTCTTCGTAGCCGGGCAGTTCCGGCACGGGCGTATGGGCGGCGATCCGGACGGACCCCGTCGGCAGAACCTTGCCGCCGAGTTTTTCGGCCCAGCCGGCGGCGTCGTCGCGGACGGTGACGTCGAGCGTCGGCTCCCGCAAATGGGCGGCGGCGATGGCGCGAGCGCACTCCTCGCCCCAGGCCCGCCGCCAGCGGGCGCCGAGCCAACCGGGCGTCTCGTCGGCGAGCGGATCGACCCCGGCAAGAAGATTTTCGCGCTCGCGGATGGCCGAGCGCAGGATCGCGTTCAACAGGCCGGCGTAACCCGCCGTCTTGGCGTCGGCCTTGGCGGCGCGCACGGCGAGATCGACGGCGGCGTGATCGGGCGTGTCCATGAACAGGATCTGCGCGAGGCCGGCGATGGCGATCCACTCGAACTGCCCGGCGTTGCGCGGCATACCCTTGTCGAGAAGCTGGCCAAGGATGCGCCGGATGGCGCCGAGCCGCCGCACGGCGACGGTGGCGATGGAGCGCACCAGCGCCTTGTCGCGGGCGTCGAGGCCGGCGGTGCGGTTGGGCACGGCCGTCGGCGCGAAGCGCTCGTCGAGCGCGTGGCCGCCGCCGACCACGTCGGAAATGACCTGATGGGCGGCCATCCGCGCGCGCAAGCCGGGCACTGCGGCGATGGCCGCCTCGCGCTCGGCTTCCGACGGACGCGCGGAACCGGGGCGACCGCCCTGCGCCTTGCCGGAGGGGCGCCTCACCGGCTCACCATCTCAAATCGAATCGAAACCACAATCACGCGCCCATCATTACGCCAAAGCCGCTCGAAATTCAGCCACGGCCCCACGGACCGGGGCGATTTGTGTCCGCTGGCGCGCTTCCCCACGGAGAGCCGCGCACGATGCCGGATCCGCCAAGAAACGCGCCCCGGCCGGCCGGTGCGTCGTCGCCGCGGAACGGCGCCCAGCCGCCCGCCGGCGCAGCTGACGGAGCGGGCTCGGGCGCCTGGAGGCCCACGCCCATCTCATGCGCCAGAGCGACGAGGGCGTCGATCCGGTTCTGCGTATCGGGATGGGTCGAAAACAGGTTGTCGCGCGGGCCGCCGGCCAGAGGATTGACGATGAACATATGCGCCATCGCCGGCTTGTTCTCGACGTTCTCATCGGGGATGGCCGCCGCGCCTTCGGAAATCTTCGACAGGGCGGAGGCGAGCCAGATCGGATTGCCGCAGAGTTCACCGCCCGTGCGGTCGGCGACATATTCGCGCGAGCGGCTGACCGCCATCTGCACGATCATCGCCGCGATGGGCGCGAGAATGGCGAGCGCGATCGAGGCGAGCGGCCCCGGTCCGCCCTCGCGCCGCCCGCCGCCGAGGAACATGCCCCAGCTTGCGATGGAGGAAATCGCGCCGGCGAGCGTGGCGGCGATGGTCATGGTCAACGTGTCGCGGTGCTTGATATGCGCCATTTCATGCGCGAGCACGCCCATCCGCTCCTCGCGCGTCAGCATCTGCGAGAGGCCGTAGTTCACGGCGATGGCGGCA
This sequence comes from Rhodoblastus sp., assembly GCA_047605445.1. Classification (GTDB taxonomy): domain Bacteria; phylum Pseudomonadota; class Alphaproteobacteria; order Rhizobiales; family Beijerinckiaceae; genus JAJXWB01. The sequence continues at coordinate 6,227 of JASGFP010000029.1, read as the reverse complement.
TGCTCGGGATCGCGGCCGGTGGCGAAGGCGTTGGGCTGCTCGGAATTGACGACATAGACGCGCGGCATGGGCAGGCCGGCGCGGCCGGCCAGCCAGGCGACGTCGTCGACCAGATCGGGCGCGGAGGTGCGGTCGACCTCGTGCGAATCGACCGAGGCGAGCGCCATGCGATCCGAATTCCAGTAAGCGAAGACATTTGCGCCGACGGCGAAGATCAACGCGATGCCCATACCCGCGCGCCCGCCGAGCGCAAGGCCCACGATCAGGAACAGCGCTGTCATGCCCGCGAGCAGCATCGCCGTGCGCATGAAATTCATCGTGTCGCCCTCTTTTCCCCGGTAGCGGCCAGCGCCGCTGCGAACTATGTGGTGAGGAGGCGCCGGGTTGCGCAAGATCGGCAGACGATGGGGCGAGAGAATGGCGGGCGAGAAGGTCGGTGAAATCGGTCCCCCCTCTCCCTTGTGGGGCGGGGCGGGGAAGGGGGTTGCGCAATCTGGCGAGATTGGCGCTTCCGCCAAGCCGCAAATTTCCCAAAACTCCGCGACCCCCCACCCTAACCCTCCCCCGCAAGGGGGGAGGGAATCTGATTCGACGCGTGCTGAAGCGCGTAAACTGACGCCGGAAGCCCAGCGCGCGCTGGCGGAAGCCGAGGAGCGCCGCAAGGCGGCAACCGAAGCCGCCGCGAGACCGCAGGAACTCGGCGGCCGCGACGGGCCCGAGCCGGTGCGCTACGGCGATTGGGAGAACAAGGGGATCGCGGTCGATTTCTGAAACCGGAAGGCTCTCAGCCCCGGTTCTTCCGCTCCCGCAATTCGGTGAACACTTCCGCCGCCGGCCTGCCCGCCATGCCGACCGCCGCCTGCACGCCCGGATCGGTCGCGCGCAGGAACGGATTGGTGGCGAGTTCGGCGCCGATTGTCGTCGGCAGCGTAAATTTTCCGGCGGCGCGCAGCGCCGAAATGTCGGCCGCGCGGCGGGCGAGTTCGACGTTGCCGGGATCGACCGTCACGGCGAATTTGGCGTTGCCGAGCGTATATTCGTGGCCGCAATAGACGCGGGTTTCCTCCGGCAGGGCGGCCAGCTTTTCGAGCGAATTATAGAGAACCGGCGCCGGCGCCTCGAAGGCGCGGCCGCAGCCGAGCGCAAACAAGGTGTCGCCGGCAAACAGCAGCGCGTCGTCGGGGAAATGATAGGCGATGTGGCCGACCGTGTGGCCGGGCGTCTCGATCACGCGCGCCTTCGCCGAACCGACCGAGACTTCGTCGCCTTCCTTCACCTGCACGTCGAGGCCGGGAATGCGGTGGGCGTCGGCTTTCGCGCCGGTTATGCGCGCCTTCGGGAACTGCGCCTTCACCTCGGGAATGCCCTGGATGTGGTCGGGATGGTGATGCGTCACGAGAATGTCGGTGAGTGTCCAGCCCTTCTCCCTCAGCGCCGCCAGAACGGGCGCGGCCTCCGGGACGTCGATGGTCGCGGTCGCGCCGGTTTCGGGATCGTGGATCAGCACGCCGAAATTGTCGTCGAGGCAGATGAACTGGTGAACCTGCAGCGCCATGCGCGAAACTCCGTCTCTCTTCGCGCCGACATATAGCGCAGAATGGAGCGCCGCCATGAAAAAAGGCCCGGACAAGGACGCGCCTTTGGCCGGGCCTTTCGAAAAACGAAGCGGCTTGCGCCTATTGCACCATCACGACCTGCGCGCCGACGCTGACGCGGCTGTAGAGATCGGCGACATCCTCGTTGTACATGCGGATGCAGCCGTAGGAGGCCGCGCTGCCGATCGAGCGGCGCATGGACTGCGTCGTGCCGTGGATGGCGATCTGGTCGCGGTTGAGCGTCAGCGCGGCGACGCCCATCGGGTTGCGCGGCGAGCCGCCGGGAATGAGGTTGGGCAACTCCGGGTGGTCGCGCTTGACGACGGCCGGCGGCGCCCAGTCGGGCTTGAGATATTTGCCGTCGACATAGGCCACGCCCGACCATTCCTTGCCGCGCTTGGGAACCGCGATCGGATAGCGGATGGCGCGGGCGTTATCGAGCACATAGTAGAGCGAACGCTGCCGGGCGCTGATGACCAGCGTGCCGGGCCTGAGATCGCCGGCCTGCGCGAAGGGGACGACGCGCTCGGCGGCGCGGGCGGGCTTCGGGACCGCGATCAGCGCGCCGAACAGGGCGGCGGCGAGGCCAAGCGCGAAAACGGCCCGCGAGCGAGCCGGAAGCACACGCGCGGACGCGCGGACGGAACGATTGCTCATGCGCCATTCCCCGAGAAACGAGACGATCGTTGACGATGCGATGCGCCGATCTTTATCGAGAGGCGCGGCCTTGTCGAAGCGTTCTTGCGCGCGCAGTTAAGCGGTAGGCTTAAGATTCCGTTCACTGTCGCATGCCGGCCACAGGCTTCCGGCCTCGGTCTTTGACCCCCGCCGCGCGTCGCGCGATAAGCCGTTCATGTCCGAAGCTCCCGTCATTTTCGACCGCGCGCTGGTGCGCCGCCGCCAGAAGCGCGCGCTGGCGCAGGGGGCGGCCGATTTTCTGCTGTCCGCGGCGGTCGAGGAACTGGTCGCGCGTCTCTCGGCGGTGCAGCGCGACTTTTCGCGGGCGCTCGACGTCGGCGGCCCCTCGCCGATGCTGGCCGAGGCGCTTGCGCGCGAAGGCCGCGAGGTCGTGCGGATCGCCGACGATCCGGCTTTCGCCGGCGCGGGCGCATTCATTCTGGCCGAGGACGAGAGCCTGCCGGTCCCGCCGGCGTCGTTCGATCTCGTCGTTTCGGCGCTGGCGCTGCAATGGGCCAACGACCTGCCGGGCGTGCTTGCGCAGGCCAGGCGCGCCCTGAGGCCCGATGGCCTGCTGCTCGCCTGCCTTGTCGGCGGCGGGAGCCTGTCCGAATTGAGAGCCAGTTTCACGGCGGCGGAAGCGGAGCTGGAGGGCGGCGTCAGCCCGCGCGTCGCGCCGTTCGGCGACGTGCGCGAACTGGGCCGCCTGATGCAGCGGGCTGGATTCGCGCTGCCCGTCGTCGATTTCGAGACGCTGACCGCGCGCTACGATTCCATGTTCGGGCTGATGGCCGATCTGCGCGCCATGGGCGCGACCAACGCGCTCGTCTCACGGGCGCGAAAGCCGCTGCGGCGCGCGACGCTGATGCGCGCGGCGGAAATCTATGCGGAACGCTTCAGCGATCCCGACGGGCGCGTGCGCGCGAGTTTCGACATCGTCTGGCTGTCGGGCTGGGCGCCGCACGAATCGCAGCAGAAGCCGGCGGCGCGGGGATCGGGCACGGTCAGCCTTGCCGAAGCGCTGAAGGGCGCGCGCAAGCCGTGACGCATCGCTTGCGCGCCGCGCATTCCTCCGCACAATGAGCGCATTCAGGGAGAGTTCGATGAGCACGAAAGCAAAAGCGGCGAAGAAAGAGCCGGCGAAGAAATCGAAGAAGCGCGACATGGACGGGATCATCGCGCTCGATCTGCCATTTGCGGAACGCACGCCTGCGGTGAAGGCCTATTTCGACAAATGCGACGAGAAGATCGGTTTCGTTCCCAACGTGCTGCTGTCGTTCTCGCACGACATGGCCAAGCTCGATGCGTTCAGCGTCTATTACAACGATCTGATGCTTGCGCCTTCGGGCCTGTCCAAGCTCGAGCGCGAGATGATCTCGGTCGTCGTCTCCTCCGAGAACAAATGCTTCTATTGCCTCGTGGCGCATGGCGAAGCGGTGCGGCGCCTGTCCGGCGATCCGGCGCTCGGCGAAATGCTGGTGATGAATTATCGCGCCGCCGACCTGCCGCCGCGCCAGCGCGCCATGCTCGACTTCACCGTGAAGGTGACGAAGGAGCCGTGGGCGGTGGTGGACGAGGATCGCGAAAAGCTGCGCGCGGTCGGCTTCAGCGACCGCGACATATGGGACATCGGCGCGGTCGTGAGCTTCTTCAACATGACGAACCGCATGGCGGCGGCCGTCGATATGCGGCCGAACCCGGAATATCACGCGCTGTCGCGGTGAGCGGCGTTTCACGCAGACGTGACTTGCGCGCCTGAGGGCGTGCGGTCCATGCGATGCGGATGCCCCGCAATCCTTACTATTCCGGTCCGCCGTCGGATCATTTCGACGGCGAACGGTTCTTTCTTCCCGGTGGCCGCTCGACCGACAAGAGCCGACGCGACCTGTTGCGCTGGCGTTTCCGCGCCCGCGACCTGCCGGACTGGCCGAAGAATTATCCCGGCCTGCCGCAGGACAAGCCCCCGCAGCGCGTGCAGGGGGCCGCACTGCGCGTGACTTTCGTCGGCCATGCGACATTCCTCATCCAGACGCAGGGCGTGAATTTTCTGGTCGATCCCGTCTGGTCCGAACGCGCGAGCCCTGTCGGCTTCGCCGGGCCGAAGCGCGTCAATCCGCCGGGAGTGGGGTTCGAAGACCTGCCGGCGCTCGACGCGGTCCTGGTGACGCACAATCATTACGACCACATGGATGTGGCGACGCTGGCGCGGCTGCAACGCGAGCGACCTTGTCCGATCGTCACGCCGCTGGGCAATGATACGATCCTGCGGAGAGCGATCCGCGGCGCCGATGCGAAGGCGTTCGACTGGGGCGATGCGGTGCGCGTCGGCGGCTTGACCGTGCATCTCGTCCCCGCCCAGCACTGGTCGGCGCGCGGCCTGTCCGACCGCCGCATGGCGCTGTGGTGCGGCTTCGTCATCGAGGGGCCCGCGGGCAATATCTACGTTTGCGGCGACACAGGCTACGGCGACGGGCGCATCTTCCGCGACATCTTCCTGAAACACGGTCCCATGCGGCTCGCGCTGCTGCCGATCGGCGCCTACGAGCCGCGGTGGTTCATGCGCGAGCAGCATGTCGATCCCGAAGAAGCCGTGCGCATCTTCCAGGATGTCGACGCGCAGGACGCGCTCGGCTGCCATTGGGGCACGTTTCGCCTGACCGACGAGGCGATCGACGAGCCGCCGAAACGGCTCTCGATAGCGCTGGAGCGCGCCGGCATAGCGCCGGACCGTTTTCGCGCGGCGCGGCCGGGCGAGGTTTTCGAGGCGCCGGCGCCTTAACCCGCGAGAATGGCCAGCGCGCGCGGCACATCGGCGGGCGCCGCGACGATCGCGGCGGCGCCGGCCGCCTCCAGTTCCGCGCGCGAGCCGTAGCCCCAGGCGACGCCGATCGTCGGAAGATTGTTGGCCTTCGCCCCGAGCACGTCGAACTTGCGGTCGCCGATCATGGCGGCGGCGCGCGGGTCGGCGCCCGTCTGCGCCAGCGCATGGGCGAGCAGCGCATCCTTGTGCTGCAGCGAACCGTCGAGGCCGGAGCCGAATGTTTCGGCAAAGAAGGGCGCGAGGCCGAAATGATCGACGATGCGCAGCGCATAGGGCCGCGCCTTCGATGTCGCGACATAGAGCCGCCAGCCGTCGTCCACGAGACTGCGCAACGCATCCGGAACGCCATCGTAGACGCGGTTCTCGAACAGGCCGATGTCGCCATAGCGTCGCCGGTAGAGCCGCAGCGCTTCTTCGGCGCGCGCGGGGCCTGCGAGCGCGCGCAGGCTCTCGATCATCGGCGGACCGATCACCCATTCGAGTTCGTCGAGCGAAGGCGCGGGAAGGCCGAGTTCGGTCAGCGCGTAGCGGACCGAGCCGCAGATGCCGGGCTTCGGATCGGTCAGCGTGCCGTCGAGATCGAAGAAGGCGACGCGATCGGCGCTCAAGATTTCGCTGTCACTTGATGAAGACGTAGATCGCCATGTCGAGCCCGGAATCGTCGGCGCCCTTGGGATCGTTCAGATATTCCTCGACGAAGATGTTCTGCGCCTCGTAGCCCTTCTCGTCGAGATAGGCCGTGATCGCCTCGTAGGTGGCGTCGACGTCGTCATAGGCGCCGCGATGCTGGAATTTGATCGCGCGGCCCGCTGGCGTTTCTCCGGCCTTCACGTCCGGGCCGAGGTCGGCGGAGGCCGGCGCCGGCGCCTCCAGCGGGATCATCGCCCGGAACTTGAACGTGTCGTCGTCGGTGTCGTCGAAAGCGGCGACCGGGCGGCCGCCTTCCTTGAGACCCGCCTTGAGCGCGGCCGCACGCGCCTTGGCGAGCGCGGCGTTGATGGCCTTGTAGCCGTCCTCCCATTTCGCAGAGCCGGAGACGTAGATGGCCGGGCGTGCCTTTATCTCGAACGGCTGCGCGGCGGCGTCGATATCGGCGGCGGGCTGTTGCGGGGCGGGCGCCTGGGCGGCGGGAG
>JASGFP010000028.1:0-33930 GCA_047605445.1 Rhodoblastus sp. | reverse complement strand
GGGCAGCGCCTCGCCGGCGGAGGTGGAGAGCCGCAGACGCGGCGATGCCTTGGCCGACTGATATGCGGGATCGTGCAGCATCGCGGCGAAAAGGGTCGGCACGCCGCAGAAAATGGTCGCCTGCTTCTTCTCCAGAATGTCGAAGACGACGGCCGGCGTCGGACGATCGGGATTGAGGATCGCCGTCGCGCCGACCGACATCGGGAAGGACAGCGAATTGCCGAGCCCATAGGCGAAAAACAGCTTGGCGGCGGAATGGACGACATCGTCCTCGCGCAGGCCGAGCACGGCCTGGCCGAACAGTTTGGCCGTGTCCATCAGGCTGGTGTGGACGTGTTTCGCGCCCTTGGGCGCGCCGGTCGAGCCGGAGGAATAGAGCCAGAAGGCGGTTTCGTCGGGATGCGTGTCGACGGGCGCGAAGGCGTCGGACGCCTTGGCCATCAGCGCCGCGAAATCATGTTCGCCGCCCTCGGCGCCTGGTCCGACGACCACGACATGGGCGAGGTCCGGCGCTTTCGCCAGCGCGGGGCGGAGCACCGGCAGGAGCGCCGGCGAGACGAGCAGAACCGTCGCGCGCGAATCCGCGAGCATGTAGGCGTATTGCTCGGAGGTCAGCAGCGTGTTGAGGCAGACCGGCACGATCCCGGCGCGGATCGCCCCGAGAAAGACGACGGGCCAGTCGACCGTATCCACCAGCGCCAGCGCGACGCGCTGCTCGCGACGAACGCCCATCTCCTTGAGGACATTGGCGAATTTTCGTGTCTCAGTCGCGAGTTGGCTGTAGGTCAGGCCGCGCGCGGGGTCGACAAACGCCAGCTTTTCGCCTCTGCCCTCCGCCAGATTGCGGTCGAGCAGCGCCTCGCAGGCGTTGTAGCGGGACATGGCTCCTCCCAGGGGCTCTGAAATATATTTCCGGTTTTGTCGCTTTCGGCTTGCAGCGAGTCAAGCGCGTTTGTAATATTTTTCATTCTAAAAGGGCCGTCATGAACGACCATCTCGACGACAAGGACCGCTCTCCCGCGGACAGAAGCGCGCCGGCCATCCCCCCCGGCGCGGCGCCTGCGCGCCTGCGCGGGCCGCGCAACCGCGATGACGACGTCGAGGCCTATCTCATCGAGCTCGGGCAGCGTGTGCGCTCGATGCGGGCTGTGCGCGGCATGTCGCGCAAGGTGCTGGCGCAGGCGTCCGGCGTGTCCGAACGCTATATCGCCCAGCTCGAAAGCGGGCAGGGCAATGTGTCTATCGTGTTGTTGCGGCGGGTGGCGGAAGCGACCGGCGCGCCGGTCGAGGATCTGGTCGGCGAGCCCGCGCGCCAGCCGCAGGACTGGACGTTGATCCGCGAATTGCTGCGCAAGGCGACGCCCACAATGATCGCCGACGTGAAGGCGGTGCTCGGCGGCCAGGCGGTCGACCGGCCGCAGCCCGCCGCGCATATCGCTGTCGATCGCGTCGCCCTGATCGGCCTGCGCGGCGCCGGAAAATCAACGCTCGGCCGGATGGCCGCCGAAAAGCTCGGCTGGCGCTTCGTCGAACTGAACAAGGAAATCGAGGCCGAGGCAGGCTTCTCCGTCGGCGAGGTTTTTTCGCTCTACGGGCAGGACGGCTATCGGCGCTACGAAGCCGCGGCGCTGGAGCGCATCATCGCGAATCCCGGGCCGATGATCCTGGCGACGGGCGGGGGCATCGTGTCGGAGCCCGTGACCTTCGAGCGATTGCTTTCGAGCTTCTTCACGATCTGGGTGAAGACGAGCCCCGCCGAACACATGAGCCGCGTGCGCAAGCAGGGCGATCTGAGGCCGATGGGCGCCGACAAGGCGGCGATGGCCGAGCTCATCACCATCCTGCAGAGCCGCGAAGCGCTCTACGCGCGGGCGCGCACGAGCCTCGACACGGCCAACGCCACGCTCGAACAAAGTCTTGCAGCCCTGCTGCGGACGATACAATCCTATTGCGTATCCGGCTGCCCCTGGCAGTCGCGCAACCGCGCCTGAAACGCGGAAACGGCTGCGGCGTGAGGGACGCCGAAGCCGTCAATCAACAGGCCATAAACGGCCAAGGGGAGGATTTCGGAATGATGGACAGACGCCGCATACTCACGCTCGCCGGCGCCACGGGCGCCTCCACGCTCGCCATGCCGTTCGTGCGGCCCTCGTGGGCCCAGACCGGCGCTGTGCGCGTCGGCCTGCTTCTGCCCTATTCCGGCACCTATGCGGCGCTCGGCGAAGCCATCACCAACGCCATGCAGCTCTATGTGACGCAGCAGGGCGGCAAGATCGCGGGACGCGCCATCGAATTCGTGAAGGTGGACGACGAATCCGCGCCGCCGAAGGCGACGGAAAACACCACCAAGCTCGTTTCCGGCGAAAAGGTCGACGTGCTCTGCGGCACCGTGCATTCGGGCGTTGCGATGGCGATGGCGAAGATCGCCAAGGAGGACGGCCTGCCGACGCTGATCCCCAACGCCGGCGCGGAAGCCATCACGCGCGCCATGTGCGCGCCCAACATTTTCCGCACCTCGTTCGGCAATTCGCAGGTGGGCGACGCCACCGGCTCGGCCATGCTGAAGGCCGGCGTGAAGAAGGCCGTGACCGTCACCTGGAAATATGCGGCGGGCGAGGAATCGGTCGCCGGCTTCAAGAAGTCTTTCCTCAAGGGCGGCGGCGAAGTCATCAAGGACATCACGCTGCCGTTCCCGGACGTGGAATTCCAGTCGATCCTGGCGGAAGTCGCCTCGCTGAAGCCGGACGCCGTCTATTCGTTCTTCGCCGGCGGCGGCGCGCTGAAGTTCATGAAGGACTATGCAGGCGCCAAGCTGAACGAGAAGATCGCGCTTTGGGGTCCGGGCTTCCTGACCGACGGCGTCGAGAAGGCGGCGGGCGCGGCGGGCGACGGCGTCAAGACGGCGCTGCACTACGTCGATTCGCTCGACAATGCCGAGAACAAGAAGTTCATCGCCGACTACACCGCGGCCTTCAAGAAGGCGCCCGATGTCTATGCCGTGCAGGGTTGGGATTCGATGCAATTGCTGCGCATCGGCCTCGACGCCGCCGGCGGCGACGTGAAGAAGCGCAAGGAAATGTTCGCCGCCATGGAAAAAGCCGAATTCAAGAGCCCGCGCGGGCCCTTCAAGCTCGGCGCATCGCACAATCCGGTCCAGAATTTCTATCTGCGCGAATTGCGCGGAGGTGAAAACAAATATCTGGGCGTCGCAGCCGAAATGCTGGCGGACGAGACGACCGGCTGCAAGATGGCGTAACGCCGCCGTTCAACAATGTCTGGCGCGTTACGTCAGCCTTGACGCGTCATTGCGAGCGAAGCGAAGCAATCCATCCCCGCGACCTTGTTCAGATGCGGGGATGGATCGCCGCGTCGCTTCGCTCCTCGCGATGACGGCTGGCGCATTGCCGAGCACCCATGAGCCTCATCCTCGTCCAGATCCTGAACGGCCTGCAGTACGGGCTTCTGCTGTTTCTCGCAGCGAGCGGGCTGACGCTCGTTTTCGGGATCCTCGGCGTCATCAATCTCGCGCACGGGTCGTTCTACATGATCGGCGCCTATCTGGCGCTGACGCTCACGCAGCATTTCGGCGATGTCTTTCTTGCGCTCGCCGCAGGCATACCGCTCGCCTTCGTGCTCGGCATGGCGATCGAATGGCTGTTCGTGCGCCATCTCTACAAGCGGGACCATCTGCAGCAGGTGCTGCTGACTTTCGCCCTGATCCTCGTTTTCAACGAGGCGCAGCAGTCGATCTGGGGAAATTATCCGAAATCGATTCCCACGCCCTCCTATCTCTCGTCCTCGATCTCGCTGACGCCGAACCTCGGCTATCCCGTCTATCGCATCGCGCTGATGGCGATCTGCGTCGCGCTCGCGCTCGCCATGATGTTCGTCATCCAGAAGACCCGGGTCGGACGCCTCATCCGCGCCGCCGAATCCAACCCGGAGATGGTCGAGGCGCTCGGCTACGATTCGCGCATCCTGTTCCGCATGGTTTTTGCAGCAGGCGCCGCGCTTGCGGCGGCGGCCGGCATGCTCGCCGCGCCGGTCGAAAGCGCCTATCCGGGCATCGGCGATCGCGTGCTGATCATTTCCTTCGTCGTCGTGGTCATCGGCGGCATCGGCTCGATCCGTGGCGCGTTTCTCGGTTCGCTGCTGATCGGCCTGGCGGACGCCTTCGGCAAAGTGTTCGTTCCGAAATTCTCCAGTGTGCTGATCTATGCGCTGATGGCGCTGGTGCTCGTGCTCAGGCCGAACGGCCTGTTCGGGCGGTCGTGACATGCTGAAGAACCCGTCCGCGCGCGCGCTGATCGTGCTCGCCATTCTGGGCGCGCTGTTTCTCGTTTTGCCCGCCTATGTCGGCGCCTATGGAATCAAATTCGCGACGCGGATGATCATCCTTGCGATCTTCGTCGTCAGTCTCGATTTCATTCTCGGGCTGGCGGGCCTTGTCAGCTTCGGCCATGCAGCTTTCTTCGGCGTCGGCGCCTATGCGGTCTATTTCGTCTCGCCCGAATCGAGCGCGGCGAATGTCTTCGCCGCGCTGGGCGCCGGCATGCTCGGCGCCGCCGTTTGCGCGCTCGTGATCGGCGCCTTCGTGTGCCTGACGCGCGGCTTCTATTTCATCATGGTGACGCTCGCCGCCGCGCAGATGATGTTCTCGCTGTTCCACGACACCGACATCGCCAAGGGGTCGGACGGCGCCTACATCAACGTGAAGCCGGACCTTGTCATCGGCGCGACGACGCTCCTGGATTTCGACGACCGCAAGACGTTCTACTACATCTGTCTCGTCCTTCTCGTCGTCACCGTGCTCGCGCTGTTTTCGCTCGCGCGCACGCCATTCGGGCGCGTCGTGCAGGGGCTGAAGGCCAACGAAACCCGGCTGTCGGCGCTGGGATACAATGTCTATCAGTTCAAGCTTGCAGCCTTCGTCGTCGCCGGCGCGTTCGCCGGACTGGCGGGGGCGCTCTTTGCCTGTATCGACGGTTTCGTGACGCCGGACCTCTTTTCCTGGCACCAGTCGGGGCTGGCGATCATGATGGCCGTGCTCGGCGGCGCGGGAACGCTGTTCGGTCCCATCCTCGGCGTGCTCGCCTATGTGTCGCTCGAGGAGACATTGAAGACGGCCAGCCTTGTCGGCTCGTTCGTGGCCGACCACTGGCGGCTCGGCACGGGCGCGACGCTGGTTATCGCCGTGCTCCTGTCGCCTGATGGCATCGCCGGTTTTCTGCGTGGCAAGCCGCGCGCGACCAAGGCTGCGACTTTGAAGGATATCGCGCCGCCGGCCGAGCCGCGCAAGGCGCGCGCGCTCGCCACGCGCAGCCTCTCAAAGTCCTTCGGCGGCCTGCGCGCGGTCGACGATGTGACATCCGATTTCGCGCCCGATCTCGTTCACGCCATCATCGGCCCCAATGGCGCGGGCAAGACGACGTTCACGAACCTGCTGTCCGGCGCGTTCCGGCCGTCGGCGGGCCAGATTCTGGTCGACGGCGAAAATATAGCTGGCTGGCCCGCGCACAGGATCGCGCGACGCGGCGTCGGGCGCTCGTTCCAGCGCACCAACATTTTTTCAACCTTCACGGTCGAAGAGAATGCGCGGATCGCCGCGCAGGCGGAACATCCCTCGGTCTTCCATCTCCACGACGGCGCGGGGCGCGCTTGCGAGATCGCGAAGGTCGGACATGCGCTGGCTGTCGTCGGCCTCGCCGATCGCGCAGGCGCGATCGCCGGCGCCATGTCGAACGGCGAGCAGCGCCAGCTCGAAATCGCCATGCTGATCGCGGGCGGCGGCGGCATACTCATTCTCGACGAACCGCTCGCCGGCATGGGCCCTGAGGAGACACGGCGCGTGGTCGAGCTGTTGCGCGAACTCAAATCCAGTCACACGATCATTCTGATCGAGCACGACATGGACGCCGTCTTCGCCGTCGCCGACACGCTGACCGTGCTTGCGCTCGGTCGTCTGATCGCACACGGCGCACCCGACGACGTGCGGCGTAACGCGGAGGTCATCGCCGCTTATCTCGGCGGCCACGCGCCGGAGACAAAGGGTGCGACGGCATGAGCGCGCCGCTGCTCGAGGCCACGAAAATCGACGCGTTCTACGGCGCGAGCCATGTGCTGCGCGGCGTCGATTTCCGCGTCGGGCGCGGCGAGACGGTCAGCCTTCTCGGGCGCAACGGCATGGGCAAGACGACGCTGCTGCGCACGCTGATGGGCATCGTGCCGGCGAAGGGCGGCGACATCGTCTTCACCGGGGGACGCATCAACGGCTGGCGGCCGAGCGCGGTTGCGCGCGCCGGCGTCGGCTTCGTGCCGGAGGGGCGCGGCATTTTCCCCAACCTGTCGGTGGAGGAAAATCTCGTTTTTGCCGAGCGCAAGGGCCCGGACGGGCGGCAGGACTGGACGCGCGAGGCGATCTACGGCCTGTTCCCGCGCCTCAAGGAACGGCGCGCCAATTGGGGCAACCAGCTGTCGGGCGGCGAACAGCAGATGCTGACCATCGGCCGCGCGCTGATGAGCAATCCGACGCTGCTGATGGTGGACGAGGCGACCGAGGGCCTCGCGCCGATGGTGCGCGACGACATCTGGCGCACGTTGCGGCTGATCGCGGAGCGCGGCGTCGCCATCGTCGTGGTCGACAAGAATCTCGACGATCTGAAAAAGCTGTGCCGCCGCCACGTCATTCTCGTGAAGGGCGAGGTCGTATTCGACGGCGGCACGGACGAACTTGCCGCGCGCGACGATTTCGTGCGCAGCCAGTTGGGGTTGTGAGCACTGGACCGAGAGCCTTCAGGCTCGCTATTGTGCCACACCAAAGGCGAGCGTGAAGGCTCGCGGTCCTGGCGGGAAACCATGCTCAAACTCTATCATTGCATCAGCGCGCGTTCGTTCCGTCCCCTATGGACGCTCGAGGAGATGGGACTCCCCTACGAGCTCGTGATGCTACCTTTCCCGCCGCGCGTCTTCGCCAAGGATTATCTCGCCATCAATCCGCTCGGCACGATTCCGACCCTGTTCGACGGCGAGATGCGCATGACCGAATCCGCCGGCATATGCCACTATCTGGCGACGAAGCACGGGCCCTCGCCGCTCGCCGTCGACATCGCGGATCCAGCCTACGGGACCTGGCTCAACTGGCTCTACATGTCGGACGCCACGCTGACTTTTCCGCAGACGCTGGTGCTGCGCTATGCGCAGCTCGAACCGCCGGAGCGGCGCCTGCCGCAGGCGGCCGAAGACTACAGGAAATGGTTTCTTGGCCGGCTGCGCATCGTCGAGCAGGCGACCGGCGAGAGCGACTATCTCGCCGCCGGCCGCTTCACGGTCGCCGACATCGCGGTGGGCTATGCGCTGATGCTGGCCGAAATCCTGAAGATGAGCGGCGATTTCGGTCCGAATGTCACCGCCTATTGGGCGCGGCTGAAGCAGCGCCCAGCCTATGCGCGCGCGCTCGCCGTGCAGGAGCAGGCGCTCAAGGACCAGAATGTTTCGGCGGGCGTGAAGGTCTGAGCCGTCCGCACGCGGCCTGAACGAACGGACCCGGCCGCCGCCGCCCGCGACACTCGCGCCGCATTCCATAGGGGCCGTTTTTCTGCAACACTCGGCCCAACGACAATCCAAGGAGGGAAGGATGCGTTATCTTATCGCCGCCGCTTGCGCGGCAGGTTTCGCCATAGGCGTCATGGGTTCGGCGCCCGCAACGGCGCAAGAGCCGATCGTCCTGAAATTCAGCCATGTCGTTGCGCCCAACACGCCGAAGGGCAAGGGCGCCGACAAGTTCAAGGAACTCGGCGAGAAATACACCAACGGCAAGGTGAAGATCGAAATCTATCCGAATTCCCAGCTGTACAAGGACAAGGAGGAACTGGAGGCGCTGCAACTCGGCTCTGTGCAGATGCTCGCGCCCTCGCTCGCCAAGTTCGGCCCGCTCGGCGCCAAGGAATTCGAGGTGTTCGACCTGCCGTTCCTGTTCCCGAGCGTCGCGGCGCTGCAGAAGATCCAGACCGGCCCGATCGGCAAGGGCATGTTCGCGGGCCTCGAATCCAAGGGCATCGTCGGTCTCGCCTTCTGGGACAACGGCTTCAAGATTTTCTCGGCCAACAAGCCGGTGAAAGTGCCCGACGACCTGCTCGGCCTGAAAATCCGCATCCAGTCTTCCAAGGTTCTGGAAGCGCAGATGAAGGCCTATGGCGCCGTGCCGCAGGTGATGGCCTTCTCGGAAGTCTACCAGGGCCTGCAGACAGGCGTGGTCGACGGCCAGGAAAACACGCCGTCGAACATGTACACCCAGAAGATGCACGAGGTGCAGAAATACGGCGCGCTCACCAACCACGGCTACATCGGCTACGCCGTGATCGTGAACAAGAAGTTCTGGGACGGTCTGCCCGCCGACATCCGCGGGCAACTCGAAAAGGCGATGGCGGAAGCCACGACCTATTCGAACGGCATTTCGCAGCAGGAGAACGCCGAAGCGCTCGACGCCATGAAGAAGAGCGGCAAGATCGAGTTCTACCAGCCGACCGACGCCGACCTCAAGAAATGGCGCGACGCGTCCAAGCCCGTCTGGGACGAGATGTCGGGCCGCATCGGCAAGGATCTTTTGAAAAAGGTCGCCACCGAAGCCGGCGTGATGTGACGCATCGCGCCCCTGCCGGCGCAAACGAAACCGGACGGCGGGACATTCCCGCCGTCTTTCGCATCCGGCAGAACGGCGGTCGAACGCCGCACCGGACATGAAGAACGGGGAGGGGCTGATGCTCTCGCGCTTTCTCGACAGGCTCGAGGAAACCATCATCGCCAGCCTGATGGGCGCCGCGACAGTGGTGATCTTCGTCGCCGTCGTCCATCGCTATTCGCTGACGACAGCCATCGACCTCGCCCGCTGGGGCAAGGAACACGGCATGGACTGGCTGTTCGTCAGCGGGCGCGCGGTCTTTTCGTTCCTGCGCGGCTTCAATCTCACCTGGGCGCAGGAATTGTGCATCTACATGTTTGTCTGGATGGCCAAATTCGGCGCGGCCTATGGCGTGCGCACGGGCATCCACGTCGGCGTCGATGTCGCCGTCAATCGCGCGAGTCCCGCTTCGCGCCATATCGTCGTTCTGTTCGCCCTGATGGCCGGCGCGCTGTTCACTTTCATCGTCGGATCTCTCGGCGCGCGCTTCGTCTGGCATATCGCCCATACCGACCAGGTGTCCGCCGATCTCGAGGCGCCGATGTGGCTCGTCTATCTCGCGGTGCCGCTCGGCTCCTATCTCATGTGCTTCCGCTTCCTGCAGGTCGCCTGGGCCTTCGCGCGCACCGGCGAGCTGCCGCACCACGACCACGGCCATGTCGACGGACTCGACGATGATACGCCGACGTTGCCGGGCGCGCTCGAGACGGGAGGCGCCAGATGAACGCCCCCGCCCAGATGGCGCCCGGCGCGCCGAAGGAAGCCTGGGGTTCGCCGCGCGGCGGCCTTCTGATCATCGGCGCGCCGGTCCTGCTCGCACTCGCGTGTTTCGCCGCGAAATTCGGGATTCTGCCGGTTGGCGACACGTTCCGCATCGGCATGATTTTCGCGCTGCTGGTCGCGCTGATGCTGACGGGCATGCCGATCTCGATCGCGCTCGGCCTCACGGTGATGACCTTCCTGTTCACGCTGACCACGGTCCCGATGGATTCGGTCGCGCTGAAACTGTTCACCGGCATCGAGAAGTTCGAGATCATGGCGATCCCGTTCTTCATCCTCGCCGGCAATTTCCTCACGCATGGCGGCGTCGCGCGGCGCATGATCAATTTCGCCTCCGCGATGGTCGGCCATTGGTATGGCGGCCTCGGCCTCGCCGGCGTGCTGGCCTGCGCCTTGTTCGCCGCCGTTTCGGGCTCGAGCCCCGCGACCGTCGTCGCCATCGGCTCGATCCTGCTGCCCGCCATGGCGAAGCAGGGCTTTCCGCAGCGCTTCGGCGCCGGCGTCGTCACGACGTCGGGCGCGCTCGGCATTCTGATCCCGCCGTCGATCGTCATGGTGATGTATGCGGTTGCGACGGCCGGCATGGTGGTGCAGGGACCGGACGGGCAGACCGTCTCCTCCGCGTCCGTCGGCCAATTGTTCGTCGCCGGCGTCGTCCCCGGAGCCGTGCTTGCGACCATGCTCGGCGGCACGACTTTTTATCGCGCATGGAAGAACGGCTATCCGCGTCTCGCGCCGGCCTCATGGGGCGAGCGCTGGCGCACGTTCCGCGAGAGCATCTGGGGCCTCGCGCTCATCGTCATCGTCATCGGCGGCATCTATACCGGCGCCTTCACGCCGACCGAAGCCGCGGCGATGAGCGCGGTCTATTCCTTCTTCATCGCCGTGTTCGTCTACAAGGACATGAAGCTCGCCGACGTGCCGCGAACGCTCCTGTCTTCCGCCAACATGAGCGCGATGCTGCTCTACATCATCACCAACGCGGTGCTGTTCTCGTTCCTGATGACATCGGAACAGATCCCGCAGGCGATGGCGGCGTGGATAGGCGAGTCCGGCTTCAACTGGATCACCTTCCTGCTGGTGGTGAACATCCTGCTGCTGCTCGCCGGCAATGTGATGGAGCCGTCCTCGATCGTTCTCATCATGGCGCCGATCCTGTTCCCAATGGCGGTCAAGCTCGGCATCGATCCCGTGCATTTCGGCATTCTGATCGTGGTCAACATGGAGGTGGGCATGTGCCATCCGCCGGTTGGCCTCAATCTCTACGTTGCGTCCGGCATCACCAAGATGGGCATCACGGAACTGACCATCGCGGTCTGGCCATGGCTGCTGACGATGCTGGTCTTCCTCGTGGTCGTCACCTACTGGCCGGGCCTGTCGCTCTGGCTGCCGCGAACATTGGGGATGTTGTAGCGGTCAGACGAGAACCAGCGCCGCCAGCGCGAGCAGAAGCGCCGGCGGCATGACGAGCGCGCCGAGGCCGAGAAAGCGCAGCGCGCCGACATGCTCGCCCTCGCGGCGGATCGCCAGAAGCCACAGAAGCGTGGCGAGCGATCCGGTGACGGAGAGATTGGGGCCGAGATCGACGCCAATCAGCAGGCCCGCCATCACCTTGTCCGGCGCATGCGCCGCCTGCCCGGCGGCGCCCGCAAGCAGGCCGAGCGGCAGATTGTTGACGACGTTGGCGCCGAAGCCAGCGGCGATCCCGGCGAGAAAGGCAGTCTGGCCGGGCGCGCTCTTCTCGTGACCCGCCAGCCAGTCGGCGATGAGGCGGATGCCGCCGACGTGCTGCAGCCCCGCTACGAGGACGAAGAGGCCGGCGACCAGCGGCAGCACGCCCCATGCGACATGCTTGAGCACCGGCAGCGGCGAGCGCATGGCGATCAGCGCGGCGGCCAGCATGGCGAGGGCGCCGCAGGCGAGCGTCGGCAGGCCGAGGTCGCTGCCGAGCGCGGAGGCGCCGACGAGGACGAGCGCGGCGATAGCGAGCGCCACGCCCGCCGCACGGCCAGCCGGCGAAAGGGGCTCGACCTCCGGCGCCGGGCCGAGCGGCTTGTCGAGCGCGCGCCGCTGCGTCCAGCGCAACACCGCATAGGTCGCGGCGATTGCCAGCAACGAGGGCAGCGCGAATGTGCGGAACCACGGCAGCAGCGCCGGCAGCTTTTCGCCGTAGACGACGAGATTGGCCGGGTTGGAGATTGGCAGCACGAAGCTCGCGGCATTGGCGATGAAGGCGCAGATGAAGAGATAGGGCAGAGGTTCGACGCCTGCCGTGCGCGCAACGGCGTAGACCGCCGGCGTCAACACGACGGCGGTGGCGTCGTTGGAGAGAAAGACCGTGACGAGAACGCCGACGAGATAGACGAGCGCGAACAGCCGGCGGGCCGAGCCTTTTGCGGCATGGGCCGCATGGCCGGCGATCCAGTCGAACAGACCCTCCTGCCGCGCGACTTCGGCGAGCAGCATCATGCCGATCAGGAAGAGATAGACGTCGTAGCCCTTCGCCACCGCTGACCAGGCGTCTGAGGGCGGCAACAGGCCGCAGAGCAGAAGCGCCGCCGCGCCCACGATGGCGAAGACATATTCGGGCAGGCGGAACGGGCGCGCGAGGACGCCGAGAATGGTCGCGACGACGATGCCGAGCGTCGCGAGCGCAGGGCCGCTCATCGGCGCCTACGACCGGAATTCGGGATGCTTGGCGATATAGTCGGCGACGAAGGAACAGCGCGGCACGATCTTGAGGCCGCGCTCTTTCGCGCTGGTCAGCGCGCCGCGGATCACCTGGCTGGCGACGCCCCTCCCCTGCAGCGCATAGGGCGTCTCGGTGTGTGTGAAATGGATCGTGTCGCCGACGATGCGATATTCGGCGACGGCCATGGAGCCATCGACGGTCAGTTCGAAGCGGCTTTCGGCCTTGTTGTCGATCACGTCGCCCATTTCACCCTCTCGTTCACGCCAAAACGATATGGCGCGGCCAAGGTTCCGCGTCCACCCTCACATGCGCGAGGGCAGGTAGAGCGCGATGATAGGGAAGGCGATGAGGATGGCGAGGCGCACCAGATCGGCGCAGATGAAGGGAATGACGCCCTTGAAGATCGTCGAGAACGAGACTTCGGGAATGACCGATTTGATGACGAAGACGTTCATGCCGACGGGCGGATGAATGAGGCCGAGCTCGACCGTCATGACGATGATGATTCCGAACCAGATGGGATCGAAGCCCAGGTGCGTGATGACGGGGAAGATGATCGGCACGGTCAGGATAATCATGGCCATCGCGTCCATGAGACAGCCGAGCACCAGATACATGACCATGATGAGAATGAGCACGCCGTAACGGCCGAGGCCGAGAGACGTCAGGAATTCCGTGAC
This sequence comes from Rhodoblastus sp., assembly GCA_047605445.1. Lineage (GTDB taxonomy): Bacteria > Pseudomonadota > Alphaproteobacteria > Rhizobiales > Beijerinckiaceae > JAJXWB01. The sequence continues at coordinate 21,101 of JASGFP010000028.1, read as the reverse complement.
CTTCTGCGGCGTCTGCGTGATGGTGAGGAAATAGCCGAACAGCAATGCGCCGATCAGCACCGTGAAGACGGCGGCGGCGGTTCGCGTCGCCTGCAGCAGGGAATTGCGAATGCCTTCGCGGTCGAGCCGCCCGCGAAGAACGCCAATGATGAAGGCGCCGCCCGCGCCCATACCCCCGGCCTCCGTCGGCGTGAACAGGCCGCCGTAGAGGCCGCCGATGACGAAGACGAAGAGCAGCAGCGGCGCCCAGACATTCTTCAGCGCCTCGACGCGCTCCGGCCAGGTCGCGCGCGGCGCGGCGGGCAGGAAGTCCGGCTTCACATAGGCGATGATCGCGATCGTGATCATGTGCATGCAGATCGCCAGCAGGCCCGGCAGAACGCCGGCGACGAACAGCTTGCCGATGTCCTGCTGCGTGATGATGGCGTAGACCGCGAGCACGGTGGAGGGCGGCAGCATGGCCCCGAGCGTGCCGCCGGCCGCGATCACGCCGGTGGCGAAACTCTGCGGATAGCCGAAGCGGCGCATCTCGGGATAGGCGACGGTCGAGAAGGTCGCCGCTGTCGCCACCGACGAGCCTGAGATGGCGGCGAAACCGCCGCAGGCCGCGATGGTGGCGATGCCGAGGCCGCCGCGCCTGTGGCCGAGGAACGTGTTGGCTGCACGAAACAATTCCTTGCTGATGCCGGAAGTGGACACGAAGGCGCCCATCAGCAGGAACATCGGGATGACGCCGAACGTGTAGTCGGTGACGGTGCGCATCGACGTCTGGCCGATGAGTTTCAGCGCCGCCGTGCTGTTGACCAGCATGGCGTAGCCGCCGACGCCGACCAGCGCCATCGCCATGCCGACCGGCACGCGCAGCAGCATCAGCACGAAGAGAAGGACGAAGCCGCCAGCGGCGATGAGATCAGGATTCATGAGAGGCGGCTTCGGAGGAATGGGGATGGCCGCGCTCCATCTCTTCCGGGTGGAAGATGAGGCGGTATGTGCGGATGGCGATCAGCAGCACGGCCGAGACGTCGCCGATCCACGCCACGGCGAAGAAGGGCCAGGTCGGCCAGTTGAGATCGTAGGTCAGGACATTGTCAGCGCGCGTCTGCTGAACCTTGTCGAACAGGGTGTAGGTCTGCACGCTGACGACGAAGAGCAGCACCGCGGTCGCAAACACATCCATCAGACGCTGCGCGCGCGGGCCGGCGGACGAATAGAGCAGATCGACCGTGATATGCGTGCCGCGATAGCTGGTCGCGGCGATGCCCCAGAAGATGAGAATGCCGAGCAGCAGGCGGCCGAAATCGTAGCTGTCGGGAATCGAGGCGGAAAAGAACTTCCGCAGCAGGACGGAAATGAAGATGTCGGCGGCGACGATGCCGACGAAAATCGCGGCGATCCATTCGATGCCGTCGATGAACCGATCCATCAGGCTGCGTTGCATGGGAGGCTCGCGAGCGTGGTGCGGCCATCCTTCGAGACGCGGACTTGCGCCCGCTCCCTCAGGATGAAGAAGCCCTCATGCCGAGGCGCGCCAGCAAGGCGCGCCGCGATACACGAGGGCGCTGCGAATCAGAGACCCGCGCCGTATTTCTTGATGGTGGCGTCGAGGTCGGCCTTGATGGCGGCCGCGTCGCCGCCGGCCTTCTTCACCGCTTCGGCCCAGTCGTTCTCGAGCGGCGCGACGACCTTTTTCCATTCGGCGAGCTGCGCGTCGGAAATCTTGTAGACCTCGTGTCCCTCGGCCTTCTTCATCTTCTCGCGTCCATTCGCCTCGAAGTCGGCCCAGGGGCCGGCGACCTTCTCGGCCCATTCGGTCGTGCAATGATTGTCGATCACCTTCTTCTGCGCCGCCGACATGCCGTCGTAGAGCGCCTTGTTCATCGAATAGGTGAAGACGGTCGTGTAGAGCGGCACGTCCATGTGATACTTGGTCACCTTGTCGATGCCGAACAGGAAGACCGAACCCCAGGGGAAGGTGATGGCGTCGGCGACGCCGCGCTCCAGCGCATCGCGCGACTCGGGCGCCGAGGCCTGAACATTCGTGCCGCCGAGCGACTTGACCATCTGGCCGATTGTCGATTGCGCGGGGCGGATCTTCATGCCGGAAATGTCGCCGGGAACCATGACCTTCTTGGAACGCGAATGGATCGCGCCGGGATCGTGGATGAAGCCGAAGCAGTAATGCGTGTCCTTCATCTCCTTGGCGGCGTATTTGCGATACCAGGCGTCGAAAGCCTGCGTGCCCTTGTGGCCGTCGCCGAAGATGAAGGGGACCTGGCCGAGCGAAACGATCGGAAAGCGGCCGGGCTGATAGCCGGGATTGACATAAGTGACGTCGGCGATGCCGTCGCGCGCCATGTCGTAATGGTCGAAGGCCTTGCCGAGCTGCTCGGACGGGAAGAGCGTCGCCTTGATCGTGCCGCCCGATTCCTTCTCGATGTCCTCGGCCCAGATCTTGGTGGCGGGCACCAACGGATGCTGCGCCGGCACCCAGAAGGAAATCTTGAGATTGACCTGCTTGTCCTGCGCCTGAGCCGCGCCGCAGCCCAGTGCGGCCAGAACGCCCGCAATCGTCGCCAGTTTCCGCATTCGTCCCTCCCTTAAAATCCGCGCGCGCCCCGTTTGCCGGGTTCTGCCTGTCGCATCCGCTGGATAGGCCTAGGCTGCCGCGCGCCATCGCGCAAGACCACCGTCTCCAGACCCATCCATTAACATGTTAAACGATTATCGGCTACTTTCTCAAGCGGTCTTTCGCGCGAAAGCGCCCTGCCAGAAGCGGCTGCGCGTGACGTGGAACGAGAGCACCACCGTCGCAAGCATGACCAGCCAGGCGACGACCGCATGCGGACTGCCGCTCGGCACGCCGTAGAAGGCGACGACATCGCTCGCGCCGGGGATGGCGAGCGCGCCGGTCGTCATCAGCGCGCCGCCGGCCAGTTCATAGGGAATGCGCGCCTTGTTCGGCAGATGCGGGCGGAAATGGCCGGTCAGCGCGGCGGTGGCGAGCGCGCCGAGCAGCAGGCCGGCCAGAACCAGCAGGATGGAAACGGCCTGCGCGCCCCTGGGCGTCAGCGAGCTTGCCGCATCCATCAAACTGGTTTCGCCGCGCAGGCCGTAGAGAGCGGCGGCGACCGCGCCGAGCAGCACGATCTCGCGGGCGCGCTCCAGTCGCTTCCTGCCGCGCATCAACATGAAAACCGCCGCGCCGGCGGCGATCAGCGCGACGACGGTCCAACCGGCTTCGTAGGTCAGCGACATGCGCGGCCGATCGCTCGCCTGCGCGGCGCGCGGAACGAGCAGCGCGGCCGCAGCGCCGCCCACGATGGTGGCCAGCGCGCCCATATCGCCGCTGGCGAGGCGGCCCATCGTGCCGATGGTGCAGGCGCCGTTGATGCGCGCGCCGATGCCGAACAGCACGGCGCCCAGCAGGCTCCATGCGGTCGGCAGCGCCCAGGGCGCGGGATCGCGCAGACCGAAATAGCCGCAGAGCGTGAAGGCCAGGGTCGCGCTCGCTGCGACGGTCATCATGGCCGCGAAGGGCTCGAAATGCCCGTCCGCCAAGGCCTTGGACGCTCGCATGAAACACAGATTGGCGCGCGCCAGCGCCATGCCGGTGAAGACCGCGAGCAGCAGGGTAAGGATGGCGTGCCAGGTCATGTCTTGGAGCCGGAGCAATCGACTTGACGTCTATCTAGCGAGCCGGCGCCCGCTCGGCCAAGATCGCGGCCGATCACGAATGCGCGCGCCGCTTCACCGCACCGTGTTCGACAGGCCGCCGTCGACCATGATTTCCGCGCCCATGACATATTTCGCCTCGTCGGAGGCGAGGTAAAGGGCGGCGTAAGCGACGTCCCAGCCGTCGCCCATGCGTCCCATCGGCGGCTTGGCGTGGCGTTTGGCGATCAGCGCCTCGGCGTCGCCGCCGGCCTGCTGGCCGGCGAGCCGAACGGTGACGAGCGGCGTGAACATGAGGCCGGGGATGACGGTGTTCATGCGGACATTCTGCGGCGCATATCGCACCGCGGCGACCTTGGTATATTGCTGCAGGGCGGCCTTGGAGGCGGCATAGGCCGCCAGATCGTGGCCGAGATGGCGCACGCCCGCGATCGAGGAAATATTGACGATGGCGCCGCCGCCCTGCCGCGCCATGCGCGGCGCGACGATGCGCGTGGAAAGGTGGACGTAGTCGACGTTGAAGCGGAACTGCGCGTCCCATTGCTCGCCAGTGATTTCCTCGGGGCCGCCGGGTATCGAGCCGCCGACATTGTTGACGAGAATGTCGATGCGGCCGAGCGTGATTTCGGCTTCGTCGATGATGCGGGCGAGATCGGCCGCGTCTGTCGCGTCCCCGGTCATGACATGCATGGCGCGACCCTCGGCCATCACCAGTCGCTCCGTCTCCTCCACGGCCGCGCGATCGAGATCGACCCCGACGACATCGGCTCCTTCGCGTGCGAAAAGGATCGCCATCGCGCGGCCGTTGCCGATTCCATCGCCGACCGAGCCTGCGCCCAGAAGCAGCACTTTCTTGCCTGCGAGACGTCCGGCCATCGTTTCCTCCGTTTCGGTGCGGACGTTTGACCCGTCAGCGCTGATATTTTACATGTTATCTAATTCACCGGAGCGCCGCCATGACCTCACGCCCCAAGCTCGCGACCTTCCGGATCGCCGGCCGCGACCCGGCCTACGGGCTCGTGCGTCCCGACGGCGCGGTCGAGCTTTCCGCCCATTTTTCCGACCGATGGCCGACGCTGCGCGAGGCGATCGCCGAGGAAGGCGCGCTGGCGAAACTCTGCGAGGCCGGCGCCGCCGCGGCCGTCGACCACGCGCTCGACACGATCGAACTGCTGCCGCCGATCCCCGCGCCTGAAAAGATAATCTGCATCGGCGTCAACTATCCGGACCGCAACGAAGAATACAAGGACGGGCAGGCCGCGCCAAAATATCCGTCCATGTTCATCCGCTTCCCGCGCTCCTTCGTCGGCCACGGCGCGCCGCTGGTGCGTCCCAAGGCCTCGCCGCAACTCGATTACGAAGGCGAGGTCGTGATCGTGATCGGCAAGGGCGGCCGGCATATCGAAGAACACGACGCCCTCTCGCATATCGCCGCGCTGAGCCTGTGCAATGAGGGCACGGTCCGCGACTGGGTGCGGCACGCCAAATTCAACGTGACGCAGGGCAAGAATTTCGATTCGACCGGAGCGCTCGGCCCGTGGATCGTCCCTTACGAGGACGAAAGCCAGATCGCCGACATCCGGCTGACGACGCGCGTCAATGGGGAACTCCGGCAGGACGACCGCACGAGCCGGATGATCTTCGGCTTCCGCTATCTCATCTCGTACATCTCGACTTTCACGACGCTCGTTCCCGGCGACGTGATTGTGACGGGCACGCCGACCGGCGCCGGCGCGCGATTCGATCCGCCGAAATTTCTCGTGCCCGGCGATGTGATCGAAGTGACGGCGGAGGGGATCGGGACGCTGGCCAACAGCGTGATGGACGAGGCGTGATGAAAGCGTCGCGCGCCCTTCCGCGGTCATGCCCGCGCTCGTCGCGGGAATCCACGCCGGGCCGCTGCGGAACTGCCGGGTCGGACGTCCACGCTCTCGCCTTTGCGATGCCGGTTCCGCGTGGCGTGGATGGCCGGGACGAGCCCGGCCATGACGGGCTTCAGGACCAACGCACATGCTGACGCCAGACGACATCGCCTCCGCCGCGCGTCGCCTCGACGAGGCCGAACGCTCGCGAAAACAGATCCGCATGCTGTCGCTCGATCATCCCGGCATGGACATGGCCGACGCCTATGCCGTGCAGCAGGCGTGGATCGATATGAAGGTGAAGTCCGGCCGTACGATTCGCGGCCACAAGATCGGCCTCACCTCCAAGGCGATGCAGCTTGCGCTCAATATCGACATTCCCGATTCCGGCTATCTGCTCGACGACATGTTCTTTGCCGACGGCGCGACGATCCCGACGGACAAATTCATCGGCACGCGCATCGAGGCCGAACTCGCCTTCGTGCTGAAGGCGTCCGTGAACGGCCCGGACTGCACGATCTTCGACGTGCTGAACGCGACGGACTATGTGATCCCGGCGCTCGAGATACTCGACACCCGTATCCTGCGCATGGATCCCGAGACGAAGAAGACGCGCACGATCGTCGACACGATCGCCGACAACGCCGCCAATTGCGGGATCGTGATGGGCGGGCGACCGATCCGGCCAGATGCGACCGATCTGCGCTGGATCGGCGCGATCGTGTCGAAGAACGGCGCGATCGAAGAGACGGGTCTGGCCGCCGGCGTGCTCAACCACCCCGCCAACGGCGTCGCGTGGCTCGCCAATCGCCTGGCCCAGCATGGTGGCGCGCTGAAGGCGGGGGACGTCATTCTGGCGGGCTCGTTCATCCGGCCGATCGAGGCGGGCAGGGGCGATACGATCGTGGCCGACTATGGGGCTTACGGGACCGTGAGCTGCTACTTCGGATGATGGGGCATTCATGAGCGACATCGACGCCCGCGCCGCATCGCCGGTGCGCATCAGGCATTTCTCGCGCTCGCTGCCGATGTCGCTCCTGCGCGCGCGTGAGGCTGTCATGCGGCAATTCCGGCCGGCGTTACGCCGCCACGGCATGACGGAGCAGCAGTGGCGCGTGCTGCGCGCGCTGATGACGCGGCCGGGCATGGAAGTGTCGGAACTCGCCGAGGCGACCTTTCTGCTGGGCCCCAGCGTCTCGCGCATCCTGCGCGATCTCGAAGGGCTCGGCCTCATCACGCGGCGGCTGGACAAGGCCGACCAGCGCCGCTCCATCATCGCGCTGTCGGCCGACGGCGAGGCGCTGATCGAACGGGTTTCGCCGCTTTCGGAGACAATCTACGCCGAGATCACGCAGCGCTTCGGCGCGCAAAGGCTCGCAGAATTGCAGGCGATGTTGCGCGAGCTGGAAAGCGTCCTGAACGAAGGGCCGCCGATCGAGAGCGGCAGGTCGCCGCCCGACTGATCGCTCAGCCGTGCGCGCGTTCGAGCTCGGCGCCGAACGCTGTCGCCTTGGCGCGCATGCGGCTGGCGAAGGAATCGAGATCCTGCGCGAGACGCACGACCGAATCGACACTGTCGCCGACATCGCCGACCGCCTTGGCGACGGCGCCGACATGGTCCGACATGCCGGTCGTGCCGGCCGCCGCCGAGCGGGTGGAGCGCACAATCTCCTGCGTCGAGGCGCCCTGCTCGTGCACGGCGGAAGCGATGATCGCGGAGATGCGCTCGACCGCACTGATCTTGTCGCGGATCGCAGCGATCGCCTCGACCGACTGATTGGTCGCCGCCTGCATTTCGGCGATCTGCGCCGCGATGTCCTGCGTCGCCTTGGCGGTGCGGGTGGCGAGCGTCTTCACTTCCTGCGCGACAACGGCGAAACCGCGGCCTGCCTCGCCCGCGCGCGCGGCCTCGATCGTGGCGTTGAGCGCGAGCAGATTGGTCTGGGCTGCGATGCGCGAGATCAATTCGACGACGTCGCCGACGCGCGCCGCCGCCGTCGACAGGCGCGAAATGCCGGAGTTGGATTTTTCCGTCTGCACGACTGCCTCGCGCACGACGCCGGTGGAATCGACGACCTGGCGGCTGATTTCCTCGATGGCGTCGAGAAGCTGTTCGGCGGCGCCGGCGACCGCCGACACGTTGCCGGCCGCCTCGCTCGCCGACAGCGTCGCGGAATCCGAACCCTGATTGGCGTGGCGCACCGCCGCCGTCATGGTCTCGGTGTCTTCCGACATCTGGCGTGTCATGACGCCGAGGCCTTCCATCAGCTTGGACATGTCGGCGACGAACATTTCGACGCTGGCGCGCACGGCGGCGTCGCGCATCAGCCTTGCTTCACGATCGTCGCGCGCCTTGATCTCCTCGACCAGCGCGACATTGGAACGGACATGGTCGCGCAGGGCTACGAGGCTGCGGGCGATTTCGCCGATCTCGTCCTTGCGGTTCTCGTAGGCGATCTCGATTTCGGTGTCGCCGGCGGCAAGTTCCTGCATCTGGGCGGCGACGCGCGAAATCGGGCGGGCGACCAGGGTATGCATGGCCGGGATGAGAATGCCGAAGGCCAGAACGCAGACTAGCGCCAGGCTGCCGAGCAGCAGATGCTGCAGACTTTCGGCGGCCCCTACGGCCTGCGCGAAAATCTCCTGCGCCTGCGCCTGAGGGGCGCTCGCCGCGCGCCGCGAGAGGTCGACGACGTCGCCGGCGCCCAGATAGGCGTAGAAGCCAAAGGCGGCGACGATCAGAAAAAACAGGCTTTGGCGAAAGACCAGGCCACCGCCGAGCGAAATTCTGGGCATCAATCCCTCGCAGAATGCGTCGATCCGGATATAAGCGCCCTCCATTCAGGAAGGGTTAACGCTCCCGATCCCGTCATCGCTTTGTTTGCCGGCCGCAATCGCGCTAAATCAGCGCGCACAGGCAGGGATCAGACATGAGCAAACTTACCGTCGCCGTTCAGATGGACCCGATCGACCGGATCAAGATCGCCGGCGATTCGACCTTCGCGCTGCTGCTGGAGGCGCAGAAGCGCGGGCACGGCATCGTCTTCTACACGCCAGACCGGCTGTCGCTGCGCGGCCAGACGGTTTTCGCCAATGTGCAGGACCTCTCGGTCAAGGACGTGCAGGGCGAGCATTTCACGCTGGGCGAACCCCGCGGGAAGGACCTGAGCGAATGCGACGTGGTTCTGCTGCGGCAGGACCCGCCCTTCGATCTCGCCTATATCGCCACGACGCACCTGCTCGAGCGCATCCATCCGAAGACGCTGGTCGTCAACGATCCCGCGCATGTCCGCAATGCGCCGGAAAAGCTGTTTGTCATGGATTTCCAGGAATTCATGCCGGCGACGCTGATCACGCGCGACAAGGCGGCGATCGAGGCTTTTCGCGCCGAGCACGGCGAGATCGTGATGAAGCCGCTCTACGGCTTCGGCGGCGGCGGCGTTTTCAAGGTGGCGCCCGTCGACCCCAATTTCGGCTCGCTCTACGACATGTTCGCAACCACGTTCCGCGAACCCTGGGTCTGCCAGAAATTCCTGCCGCGCGTGTCGGAAGGCGACAAGCGCATCATTCTGGTCGACGGCGAGGCGCTCGGCGCGGTCAACCGTGTGCCCGCGCCCAACGACATCCGCTCCAACATGGTGCGGGGCGGCGCCGCCGCCCAGACCGAACTGACGCCCCGCGAGAAGCAAATCTGCGCGAAACTCGGCCCGGAATTGAAGAAACGCGGCCTGATCTTCGTCGGAATCGACGTGATCGACGGCCATCTGACCGAAATCAACGTGACTTCGCCGACCGGCGTCCGCGCCATCCAGCGCGTTGGCGGCCCCGATCTCGCCGCCGCGATCTGGGATGCGATCGAGGCTCGACGCAGGGGCTGACGACTGGGCTCGCGCCCCGGTTTTTGTGGTAATGCTGGGGCCATGGATCAAAACATCGAGCCCGTTTCCCGGACAGCCCGCGAACCCCGCCGCATCGCCGGCGCGCCGTTCGATCGCGCGGCGCTCGCACAGGCGATAGCCGCCCTCTCGGCGAAAGTCCGGGAGCGCGACGAGTTTCGCAAGGCGGTCGTGCCGCTGTTCCAGCAGGTGCTTACCGAAGGCCACGCCCGCGCCCGCGAGGCGCTCGAGGCCGGAGGCCGCGGTCTCGCATGCGCCCGCTTCCTCTGCGATCTCGAGGACGAATTGATCCGCGCGATCTACGATTGCGTGACCCGGCACGTCTATCCGATCCAGAACCCCTCGACTGCAGAGCGCATGGCGGTCTGCGCGGTCGGCGGCTACGGCCGCGGCACGCTCGCGCCGGGATCGGACATCGACCTGCTGTTTCTGTTTCCCACGAAGCAGACCGGCTGGGGCGAAAGCGTGGTGGAGGCGACGCTCTACATTCTCTGGGACCTGAAGCAGAAGGTTGGTCATTCCACACGTTCGATCGACGAGTGCCTGCGACAGGCGCAGGGCGACATGACGATCCGCACCGCGCTGCTCGAAGCGCGTTTCATCCTCGGCGAGCAGCCGCTGTTCGAGGAAATGCGCGACCGGTTCGAGAAAGAAATCGTGCGCAACACGGCGCGCGAATTCGTCGCCGCCAAACTCGCCGAACGCGACCAGCGCGTCGCGCGGGCCGGCGCATCGCGCTATCTTGTCGAGCCCAACGTGAAGGAGGGCAAGGGCGGCCTGCGCGATCTCAATACGCTGTTCTGGATCGGCAAATACGTCTATCGCGTGCGCCGCGTCGAGGATCTCGTCGGCGCCGGACTGTTCACCCCGCAGGAATTGAAACTGTTCGAGCGCTGCGACGAGTTTCTGTGGCGCGTGCGCTGCCATCTCCATTTCGTGGCGGGCCGTGCGGAAGAGCGGTTGAGTTTCGACAAGCAGCGCGTGATCGCCGAACGCCTCGGCTACGTCTCGCACGCCGGGCTTTCGGGCGTCGAACGCTTCATGAAGCATTACTTTCTCGTCGCCAAGGACGTGGGCGATCTCACGGCCATCGTCTGCGCGGCGCTGGAAGAGCGCGAAGCCAAGCCGCGCGCGGTGCTCGACCGTTTCGTCGGGCGTTTCCGCAGACGCCGCAAGATCGTGCATTCCGACGATTTCGCGGTGGAGGTCGACCGCATCACGGTTGCGCAGCCCGACGTCTTCGACCGCGATCCCGTAAACATCATCCGCCTGTTCTGGTTGTCCGACACGCACGGGCTGGCGATCCATCCAGACGCCGTGCGCCTCGTCACGCGCTCGCTGCGCAAGATCGACGCGAAGCTGCGCAACGATCCCGAAGCCAACCGCCTGTTCATGGAAATCCTGACGTCGCGCAATTCGCCCGAAGTCGTGCTGCGGCAGATGAACGAATCGGGTGTGCTCGGCCGCTTCATCCCGGATTTCGGGCGCATCGTGGCGATGATGCAGTTCAACATGTACCACCATTACACGGTGGACGAACATCTGCTGCGCGCCGTCGGCATCCTCTCGCAGATCGACAACCGCCGGCTGGTGGAAGACCATCCGCTGGCGAGCGAGATCATTCCGACCATCGCCAACCGGCGCGTGCTCTATACGGCGGTGTTCCTGCACGACATCGCCAAGGGGCGTCCCGAAGACCATTCGATCGCCGGCGCCGAAGTCGCACGGAAACTCTGTCCGCGGCTCGGCCTGTCGGAAGCGGAAACCGAAACCGTCGCCTGGCTGATCGAGAAGCATCTCGACATGTCGAATACGGCGCAGAGCCGCGATCTCTCGGACCGCCGCACGATCGAGACCTTCGCCAATCTGGTGCAGACGCCCGAGCGTCTGAAGCTGCTGCTCGTGCTCACGGTCTGCGATATCCGCGCGGTGGGGCCCGGCGTCTGGAACGGCTGGAAAGGCCAGCTTCTGCGCAGCCTCTACTGGGAAACCGAGGTCGTTCTCACCGGCGGGCATTCGGCCATCGACCGCAAGTCGCGCGTCAAGCAGATGCAGGAGGAATTGCGCCACGCGCTGCCTGGCTGGTCGGATCCGGATTTCGACGCCTATGCCGAACGCCATTATCCCGCCTACTGGCTGAAAACGGATCTCACGCGGCGCATCCAGCACGCGCGGCTTCTGCGGCTGACCGAAGTCGAGATGCGCTCGCTGGCGACCGAGGCGACGACGGATTCGTTCCGCGGCGTGACGGAGCTGACCGTCGTCGCGCCCGACCATCCCTATCTGCTCTCGACCATCGCCGGCGCGTGCGCAGCGGCCGGCGCGAACATCGTGGATGCGCAGGTGTTCACGACCACGGACGGGCTGGCGCTCGACACGATCTCGATCTCGCGCCAGTTCGAGATGGATTCCGACGAAATGCGGCGTGGCGCCCGGATCGCGGAGGCGATCGAGAAATCGCTGCGCGGCGAGATCAAGCTGGTGGAGCTGATCGCGGCCAAGGGCGCAGCGCAGGCGCGTTCCGACGCCTTCAGCGTCGTCCCCGACGTCGTGATCGACAACAGCCTTTCAAATCGCGCCAGCGTCATCGAGGTTTCGGGCCTCGACCGGCCGGGCCTGCTCTACGATCTCACCAGCGCCATTTCCAAGCTCAACCTCAACATCGGCTCGGCGCATATCGTGACGTTCGGCGAAAAGGCGGTGGACGTTTTCTATGTGACCGATCTGACCGGCGCGAAGATCGTCAATCCGGCGCGGCAGGCCGCGATCAAGCGCCGCCTGCTCGAGCATCTGGGCGCGGACCGCAAGCCCGCCAAGGCGGCGGGCTGATCCGTCCGACTTGATTTTTGAGGGGAGCGCCCTGATATCGGACGCGACCGAACCCGTGGATTTCAGATGAATTCGAAAGAAAAGCCCGAAAACGCGAAGGATGAGCCGCACGAGCACGTCTCGTCGCTGGCGGAGGCGGCCGCGCAGGCCTCGACCGGCGAGCCCGAGCCGTTCACCGAGCTGGAAAATCTCTATGCCGAAAACGCCGCGCTGAAAGACCGCGTTCTGCGCGCGATGGCGGAAGTCGAGAATGTGCGCCGCCGCGCCGAGAAGGAAGTTTCCGACGCGCGCGCCTATGGCGCCTCGAATTTCGCGCGCGACATGCTGACCTTCGCCGACAATCTCGGCCGCGCGCTGGAAAACGCGCCCAAGGACGCCGAGGGCGCGCTCAAGACGATGATCGAGGGCGTAGGCGTGATCGCCGCGGATTTCCAGTCGCGCCTCGCGCGCCACGGCGTGAAGAAAATGGAGCCGCAGGGCCAGAAGTTCGATCCGAACCAGCACGAAGCCCTGTTCGAGATTCCCGACGAATCCGTCCCCAACGGCACCGTGCTCCAGGTCATGGAGCCCGGCTACACGATCGCAGACCGCGTGCTGCGGCCGGCCAAGGTGGGCGTGTCGCGCGGCGGCCCGAAGGCCTGAGCCTGCGTGGCGCTCAGTGCGCCATGAAGACCGGAATCTCCGCATAGGTCAGAATGTCGGCGGTCGCGCCGCCGAAGATCATCTGGCGCAGCCTGCTCTGCGTATAGCCGCCTTTCACGAGCAGGTCCGCGCCGAGAGCCGTGCATTGCTCGAGGATCGTGCGGCCCGGCGACAGCGGGGAATTTTCGACGTTCACCACCTCGACCGCCATGTTGTGGCGCTGCAGCGATTTGGCGAGCGCCTCGGCGGAAGGGCCGGGCGAAAGCGCCCCGGCCACCGACAGAACGACGACGCGCTTGGCCTTTTTCAGCACCGGCATGGCGAAGCCGACGGTGCGGGCTGTCTCGGTCGAGCGGTTCCAGGAAATCACCACGGTTTCGCCAATGGTCGCCGGCGCCTTGCGCGGCGCGATGAGGATCGGCCGACCCGCCTCGAACAGCACGGATTCGAGCGTCGCGCGGCGTGGGTCGCCGCGGCCCGAGCCCGGCCTGCCGACAACCACGATATCGGCGACGCGGCCATAGGCGCCGATGCCGGAATCCGTGCTCATGTCGCCGCCCGCCCAGCCGAAACTCGCGCTATTGGCGTCGCCGCTCGTGGGGATGACGCCGTGCGCGTTCATGAAATCCTCGAAGACGCGGCGGGCGTGCTCGACCAGTTCGCGGCGGGTCTTTTCGTCGAAGATCGAGCCGGCGATGGCGAAATCGGCGGCGATCAGGTCGCCGGTGTCGGGGCCAAGCGCGATGCCCTCGATCCGGCTGCCGAAGTTCTGGCCGAAGCGCCAGGCCGTCTCCAGCACCGCAGCGATCGTGTCGTGCTCCTCGATGGGGACGAGAATGTTTTTCATGGGGGCCTCCTGCGGGGAAGCTAGCGCGGTTCACGGATGAAGTGAAACCGCCATCACAGCCGCCGCGACGGGATCGACCAGGCGCAGATGAGCGCGAGGGCGGCGAAAGCTGCAACCGCCAGAAATACGGCGCGGAAGCCTGCATCGAGCGCCGCCTGCGCCAAAGCGCGCATGGCTGGCGCGAGCGTCGCCAGCGCCGCTGGTCCGCGCTCGACCAGATCGGCGAAGACGCCAGCCGCCTCGCCGGCATGGCTCCTGAACGTCGCAAACAGGATCGCGCCGACCAGCGCCGTGCCGAACGAGGCGCCGATGGCGCGCGAAAATTGCACGGAGCCGGCCGCTGCCCCCAGCATGCCGGGACCGGCTGCGTTCTGCACAATCACCTGCACGACGCCCATGACCGAGCCCATGAAACAGGTGAGCACGCCGATGAGCAGGCCGAACCAGCGGACATCGAGCCCTTCATGGTTGAAGGCGACGTAGACGAGGATAGCGACGACCGGGATCAGCGCCAGCGACGGAAAGATCGCCGTGCGCCCGGTCTGCGCGACAAGCCTGCCCGTCGCCAGCGACCCGATGCCGATGCCGAAGGCGATGGGCAGCAGGAAATAGCCGGTTTCGGCCGGAGACAGCCCGCGCGCGACGCGCAGGTAGATCGGCAGATAGGCGATGAGCGAAACGAGCGCCGCGCCGTGGCAGGCGGCCATCGCGTTGGAGCGCCAGATGGTTTTTTCGCGCAGCAGCGAGAAAGGAAAGAGCGGCTGCGGAATTTTCAGTTCGCGGCGCGTCAGGAGCGTCAGGGCTATCGCCGCCACGCCGACTAGCGCCAGGACGACCGGCGCATCGGCCAGCCGCAGCCGCCTGATCTGCTCCAGCGCGACAAGCGCCGGCGCGACGAACAGAACGAACCAGATCAGGCCCGGCGTATCGAAACGCCAGTCGGAGTCCGGCTTCGGCTTGAAGGCGGGCAGGCGGCGCACGAGGACGGCGGCGAGAATGCCGAGCGGCAGGTTGATCCAGAAGATCGAGCGCCAGCCGAGGCCACTCGTCAGCCACCCGCCCGCGACGGGGCCGAAGGCGTTGGAGAAGACGACGACGGAAGCGAGATAACCCTGATAGCGCGCGCGGTCGCGCGGCGGCACGCTCTCGCTGATCAGCGCCTGCGACAGCGTCATCAGCCCGCCGCCGCCGAGCCCCTGCAGGATGCGCGCGAATATCAGTAAAGGGAGGGTCGGCGCGAGCGCGCAGGCGACCGAGCCCAGCGTCATGACGCCCAGCGCCACGAACATCATGCGCCGGCGGCCATAGACGTCGCCGAGCCGCCCATAGACCGGCGCGGCGATGGTGGTGGCGACGAGATAGGCGACCACGATCCAGGCGATGCGCTCGACATCGTCGAGATCGACCGCGATCGCCGGCAGGGCGGTGGCGACGATCGTCTGGTCCATGACCGCGATGAACATCGGCAGGACGATGGACGGGAACATGCGCAGGAAGACGCCGGCGCCTTTGGGCGCAGACGCTTCCGGCGCGCGGTGTGGAAGTTCGTCGGGCAAGGGATCGGCTTTTGTTGTTTGTGGCCGACACTCCGCCAAAGCCCGCCCGCGATCAACCGGCCAGCGGTTGACACAGCCATGCGCCGACGCGACAAAGCGCCCGCTTCACAAAGGGGTCCGACATGCGTCCTTCCAAACGCGCCGCAGACGAAATGCGCGCCGTCTCGCTCGAGCGCAATGTGGCGCGCTACGCCGAGGGCTCGTGCCTGGTGAAATTCGGCAACACGCATGTGCTGTGCACCGCCTCGCTGGAGGACAAGCCGCCGATGTGGCTGCGCGGCCAGGGCCGAGGCTGGGTGACGGCGGAATACGCCATGCTGCCGCGCGCGACCCACACGCGCACGCGCCGCGAATCCACCTCCGGCAAGCCCTCCGGCCGCACGCAGGAAATCCAGCGCCTGATCGGCCGCTCGCTGCGCGCGGTAACCGATCTCAAGGGCTTGGGCGAACGCCAGATCAGCATCGATTGCGACGTGCTGCAGGCCGATGGCGGCACGCGCACGGCGTCGATCACCGGCGCCTGGGTGGCGCTGCACGATTGTCTCAAATGGATGCGCGGGCGCTCGATCATCAAGGACATGCCGCTGAAGGACCGCGTGGCCGCCGTCTCCTGCGGAATCTACAAGGGCGCGACCGTGCTCGATCTGGACTACGACGAGGATTCCGCCGCCGAGACAGACGCCAATTTCGTGATGACCGGCAAGGGCGGCATCGTGGAAGTGCAGATGACCGCCGAGAACGAGACCTTCGACGAGGCGCAGCTCGCCGCCATGCTGGGGCTGGCCAAGAGCGGCATCGCGCGCCTCGCCGAGATGCAGCAGGCGGCGGTCGCCTGATGGGCCGCAAGCTCTCCGGCAAGATCGTCATCGCCACGCATAATTCCGGCAAGCTGCGCGAAATGCGGGAGCTGCTGGCGCCCTACGGGATCGAGGCGGTGTCGGCCGGCGAGCTCGGCCTGCCCGAGCCGGACGAGACGGCTTCCGATTTCGCCGGCAATGCGCTGATCAAGGCGCGGGCCGCGGCCAAGGCCGCGAACCTGCCGGCCTTCGCCGACGATTCCGGCGTCTGCGTCGAGGCGCTCGGCGGTGCGCCGGGCATCTATTCGGCGCGATGGGCGGGCGAGGCCAAGGATTTTGACGCCGCGATGGAGCGCATTCGCCGCGAAGTGGCGGCAACCGGGGCGAAACAGCCGTGGCGGGCGTATTTCATCTCCGCGCTGGCCTTGTGCTGGCCGGATGGCCATGTCGAGCAATTCGAGGGCCGGATCGACGGCGATCTCGTCTTTCCGCCGAAGGGCACAGCCGGGTTCGGCTACGATCCGTGCTTCAAGCCGGACGGACATGAGCGGACATTTGGCGAGATGACGGCGGAGGAGAAGCACGGGATTCCCGCGGACGGCGCCCAAGCGCTGAGCCATCGGGCGCGGGCGTTTCAGGCGCTGGCGCGGGGGTGTCTGGCCTCACCAAGTCGATAACGCTTAGCGGTCACCGGTATTTCGAAAATATATCGCGAATGATCTTGTCGGCTGTATCGTTAGCCGCTGCAAAAAATAGATAATAGACGACCGCGTTTTTGGCATTCTTCATCGCTAAGGGTGCCGGAACATGTTTGAAGCCGCCTACCTTTCGAAGGCGCTCTCGAAATGCTGCAACGACAGTTTCGTTGTCCTGTTTAATGAGATCAGGCGGTTCGCCGAACAAATTTTGCTGACCACTTTCGACATAGGCAATTTGTCGCCAAGACTCATCACCCCAGAAGCGATTCATTCGGTCTAAGGCGTCTGCTTTCGCTTTGTCCGGTTTGCGCAACAACGCATTGCGGTTGATGTCCATTATTGGGAAATTGAGAAACATGTCGACCGCGCGGGATTGCCCTGCCTGCTGGATTACGTCCCAATCCAAATGAAGCCCGTAAGGATCAAGCAGGCACAGGGCACGTGTATATTTTTCGTATCGAATCGTTGGAAGCACGTTGCGCGCTAGATGTTCGTTGCAGTCGCCGGTGAAAATTTGGACATTTGAGCGTCCCTCACATTGGCGGCGCAAGAAGTCCGTTTTGTCTGCGTTCAAGTCGATAAAATAGAAGCCGTCGAATGGAGGCGTGACTTTAAGCGCTCTTGCCGGGCTCCCATCTATTTGCGCCTTCGTCGTCTTCGATAGATGCAGGCCAGCACCGCTAAATCCATCAATGTAATATTTCCGAAGCAAGCGTCCTTTGGTCCCGGAAAATGCGGCCGTGTATGCGGGTCCGTATTTTTCGATGATGTCTAATTTAATTTCTGACCACGGCCCGATTTCGTCGGGGGCAAATGAAATCTCGCTCATTGTCGAACCTGAAATGAGAGAAACAAAATTTATGCCGCGTTGGCGGTTGTCGGGAAGTCATTCCATTCGCGACCATCAAGGAGTCGACCTGCAATTTTTGGGGACCGACCTCCCCATTGCTTGAAAAAAAACGCAACGCCCGCCTTGATGCATTGATCTCGAACATCGAGTGCCCATTCCGGCTGCATAGGCCGGGCTCCCCAACCGCTTTCGCCGCCGACTATAACCCAATCGATGCCGTCTAGATTCAGCCGTCCAACGGGAGCGATTAGCGGCTCGATTGAGAGAAAGCGAGTGCTAGCGTTTGAATGTTGTAAGTGGGCGATTCGTGACTTTCCTTGTGCATTCTCCACCGAGACGCCAAGCCAGATGTTGGTTGGCGCAGGCTTGTTTTTGTAACGAGTGTTTATGAATTGGCGCATGAGTGAACTGCGTTTGGTCAGCACCTGATAGGTATGCGCATTTGCCGTCTCCATCGTGTCAAACACCGCAGAAACGAAGCTAATCGGAATCTCTTTGTGGAATAGATCACTCATGGAATTTACGAAGACCATGCGCGGCCTCTTCCATTGCAGTGGCTGCTGGAGGCGCTCAGGCCGCAATGTTAGGTCGAAACCGGTGCGGAAAGGATGGTTTTTCACTCCACGAAATCGTTCGGAAAATCGCTCCGCGTAGCAATTGTCGCAGCCGGCGCTGATCTTCGTGCAGCCCGTCACCGGATTCCACGTCGTGTCAGTCCATTCTATGGCGCTGTTTTCAGACATAGGCCCGGAACCGAATACAAATTCGCGATTCAATCGCTAGTGCAGAAAATAATCCCAAACCTTGTAAGGTAAAGACCGTGACAAGTTCGTTGTGCCGCGAGAGGCCGGACCGTCCCATTCCGGCACATTTCCCGGCGGCCCCCTTCGTGCAATAAGGCCGCATGGCCTCAACCTCACCGCCGCGAATCGATCCGGGCTTCGGCGTCTACGTCCATTGGCCGTTCTGCCTGTCGAAGTGCCCCTATTGCGATTTCAACAGCCACGTCCGGCGCAATCCGGTCGATGAGGCGCGCTACGTCGAGGCCTTCCGTGTCGAGCTCGCCCATCGCGCGAAGCTGACGAAGGGACGCAAGGTCGGCTCAATATTCTTTGGCGGCGGCACGCCCTCGCTGATGAAGCCGCAGACGGTCGAAGCCATTCTGCAGGCGATCGCCGACAACTGGACCGTCGAGAAAAACGCCGAGATCACGCTGGAGGCCAATCCGTCCTCGGTCGAGGCCGAGCGCTTTCGCGGCTACAGGTCTGTCGGCGTCAATCGCGTATCGCTCGGCGTGCAGGCGCTGGACGATTCGGACCTGCGCATGCTCGGCCGCCTGCACAGCGCGGCGGAAGCGATGGCCGCGCTGGAGGTGGCGACTTCGACCTTCGAGCGGGTATCCTTCGATCTGATCTACGGGCGTCCCGCCCAGAGCATCGAGCGCTGGCGGGCGGAACTCGGGCAGGCGCTGGCGCGCGCGCCCGAACATCTGTCGCTCTACCAGCTCACAATCGAGCCCGACACGATGTTCGAGCGGCTGGAGCGCGCGGGCAAGCTCGTCATGCCCTCGGCCGACATCCAGCGGGATCTCTGGGACGTCACGCAGACCATGATGGCCAAGGCCGGCATGCCGGCCTACGAAATCTCCAACCACGCGCGCGAGGGCGCGCAGAGCCGGCACAATCTCGTCTACTGGCGCTATGGCGAATATGTGGGCGTAGGGCCCGGCGCGCATGGGCGGATCATGGACCGCGACGGCAGGCGCGCGCAGGCGACCGAGAAGCATCCGGAAATGTGGCTCACCTGCGTCGAGACGGAAGGCCACGGGCTTGTCGAGGACGAGGGCCTGTCGATCGAGGAGCAGGGCGACGAGTTCCTGCTGATGGGGCTGCGGCTGACCGAGGGCATCGACCCCGGCCGCTTCCATCTTCTCACCGGCAAGCCACTCTCATCTTCGCGCGTGGCGGAACTGATCGCCGACGGGATGGTGGAATACACCCGCGAGGGCCGGCTGCGGGTGAGCGCGGAGGGCTTTCCGGTGCTGGACGCGGTGGTGGCGGATCTGGCCGCCTGAAGCGCGGCGCGATCAACCTTCCGTGAACCCAAAACTTCGGCCGCTTTTCTCCCGTAAAGGTTTCGGCAACCAAGCTGGAGCCGACCTCATGAAACGCGCCTATTCAGCCGATCCGATCGTTCTCGCCGAACTCGCCGCCGTCCTCCGCGCCATCGCAAGCGAGCGCCGCCAGTCGCGCCGGATGCTGCGTTGCATGGCGAGCGCCTACGAGGCGCAGGCCGCAGCCCTCATGCCCGACGCGCGGGCGCCGCAATCGCACTATTGAGCACGTTCAGGTCGGCGCGCCCGCGAAACTGCGCGGCGCCGGGCTGATGACCGTCGTCGTGCCGGAACCGATCTGCAGCACGGACAAGCCGCGTTCGTTCAAGCCGTCCGGCTTGAAGCGGAAGACGCCGTCGGCGCCGTTGAAGCCCGAGGGGTTGGTGAGAACGCCGTCGGAAAACTTCGTCGGCCCGGCGGTGCGCGACAGAGCGATGGCCAGCGTCGTCGCGTCGTAGGCGAGCGTGGCGATGCGGGTCGGGTCGGAATTGTATTTCGCGCGATAGCGCGCCGCGAAGGCGTTGAAGCCGGCGTTCTCGGGCGCGGCGAACCAGGCGCCCTGCAGGAAGGGGGCGTTGAGCGCGCGGGCGTCGTTCCACAGGCCGGTGCCCAGAACCTGAACCTTCTTCGGATCGACGCCGGCCGCCGCCAGCTGCTTGCCGAGCGAGGCCATGGCCTCGGCCTGATCGGGAATGAACAGCGTGTCGATCTGGTCGGCGACCTGCGCGATGCGCTTGACCGCGTCGCCGGCGCCGCCGGGACGATACCGCTCCACCGCCATCACGCGGACGCCGTCGCGGGCGGCGGCCGATTGCACCGCGCCGGTCGCGACATTGCCGTAGTCGCTTTCCGGCGCCAGCACGGCCATGGATTTCTTGCCCTTCTGGGCGGCGAAGTCGACGATGCGGTCGACATAGCTCTCGACCAGGAAGGAGAGCAGATAGACGCCGCGCGAGGCGACGGAAGCGTCGGTCGAGAAAGCGATGAGCGGCCGGTTGGCGGCCTTGGCGACACGGCCGGCCTCGCGCACGCTGCCGGCAAACAGAGGTCCGAGGATCAGCTCGGCGCCTTCGCCGACCGCCGCCTGCGCCGCATCGCGGGCGCCGTCGGCCGAACCGTGATCGTCCTTGACCAGAACCGTGATGTCGTTGGCGCCGGCTTCGGCGACGGCGAGATCGACGGCGTTGCGCAGGGAGGTTCCCACCACGCTCGGCCCCGCCCCTTGCGTCAGCGGCGCGATCAGCGCGACGCGCACCGGGCCTGTTCCGATCGTCGTCCCGGTCGGGGCGGCTGGCGTCCCCGGCGACGGCGACGGCGGGGGCGGCAGGTCGGCGCGCGG
>JASGFP010000027.1:0-34924 GCA_047605445.1 Rhodoblastus sp. | reverse complement strand
TACATGACCCAGCCGCCGCCGAAGCCCTGCATGCCCGGCGCGCCCTCGAAGAACATCGACATCAGGAGCAGCGAGAACGAGGCCGGAAGCAGCCAGAACGAAATGTTGTTCATGCGCGGGAAGGCCATGTCCGGCGCGCCGATCATGATCGGGACGAACCAGTTGCCGAAACCGCCGATGAGCGCGGGCATGACCATGAAGAAGATCATGATGACGCCGTGCGCGGTGATGAACACGTTGTAGAGGTTCTTCGCCGCGTCGATTGAATTGTCGCCGTGCAGGAATTGCGACAGGCCGGGGAAAATCTGGATGCCGGGGTGAGCGAGCTCGAGGCGCATGCCCAGCGACAGCAGGAAGCCGATGGTGCCGGCCATGACCGCGAAGAACAGGTAAAGCGTACCGATGTCCTTGTGGTTGGTGGACAGCAGGTAGCGGCGCAGCCCGGTCGGCGTGTCGTGGGAGTGGTCGTCGGCGTGAGCGGTATCGGTGGCCATTTGCTTAGTCCTCGAAATTCGTCAGGCCTGTATCAGCGGCTTGCGTCGGCGAGCGCGACGGCGCGCTCGGCGGCGGAAGCGTATTTCTTCTTCGCGGCGGCGAGCCAGTCGGCGTATTTCTGCTCGCTGACGACGCGGAAGACGATCGGCATGTAGGCGTGATCCTTGCCGCAAAGCTTGGAGCACTGGCCGTAATAGACACCTTCGCGCTCGGCCTTGAACCAGGTCTCGTTGAGACGGCCGGGCACGGCGTCGATACGGATGCCGAACGACTGGATCACGAAGGAATGGATGACGTCGGCGGCCGTCACCTGAACGCGGACGATCTTGTTGACGGGAACGACCGCCTCGTTGTCGACCGCCAGCAGGCGCAGATCGCCGGGTTTCATGTCCTTCTCGTCCTTGAGAAGCGAGTCGAAGCCGAAGCCGCCGCCCTGGTCCTTCGGATATTCGTAGGACCAGTACCATTGCTTGCCGGTGACCTTCACCGTGACATCGCCCTTGGGCAGAACGAGCTGATGCGTGAGCAGGCGGAAGGAGGGAACCGCGATCACCACCAGGATGAGCACCGGCACGATCGTCCAGGCGACCTCGAGAAGGGCGTGGTGCGTGGTGCGCGAGGGAACCGGGTTCCGCTTCTCGCTGAAGCGGTACATCACGTAGAGCAACAGCGCGAGCACGAACAGGCTGATGATGATGGTCAGCGGAACGAGAATGTCGTTATGGAAAAAGTCGATCTCGCGCGCGATCGGCGTCTCGCCCTCGATCAGCTTCATCTGGCCGGGAACGGCGTGGCCGATGACCTCTTCCGCGGCGAAGGCGGTCGAGCTGGCCAGCGCGGCCACGGCGGCCAGTCCGGCCCGGGCGGATTTCGCGGCCCTCGCAATGCCTGAGAAATCGATCATTGCCCTGGTAGCTCCCTTCAAACGCCTGTTCGTCATGCGGCAAGGCCGGCTGCGCCGCCTCGTGCCCCGTGTCGCCCATCGGCGAAAAGACCGCAGGATTCAACGTAGAATCCGGGCGCGGCTCTACGCCATTGAACCAGTTAAAATCACAATCGTCTTTGAAGCGCAACACGCTCGATCGGGCGCGCGGCGGCCGCCGATGCGCTTGACAGAGACGTCCCGTTTGTTACCAGCCAATGTGTCAGCCAAGCGCGATCGCAGCATCGCGCCGGCGCCTTCGCGGCGCCGCAAACACGCGTTCCGCTGCGCGTTGTATTCAGCAAATCGCGTCCGGATTGAACCGACAGGGCGAGAAAAGCGCGCATGATCCCCCGTGAGACCTACAAGACACTGGCCCGCAACAGCGCTGTCCTGATCGCGCTTCTTGCCGGCGCCTTCCTCCTCCCCGCGAGTGCAAGCGCCCAGACGGCGACGCCGGACGCCGCCAAGCCGGACGCGCCAAAGCCGAGCGCCGCGGCGCCAGCCGGCGAAAGTCAGCGCCGGACGAAGTTCAACGACTGGGAATTGCGGTGCGAGACGCCGCCGGGCGCGGCCAAGGAACAATGCGCCCTGCTTCAATCTGTCGCAGCCGACGACAAGCCCAATATCAATCTCGTGGTCATCACGCTGAAGACCGCCGACGGCAAGAGCCGGCTGCTGCGCGTCATCGCGCCGCTCGGCGTGCTCCTGCCCAACGGGCTCGGCCTCAAGATCGACCAGGCCGATATCGGCCGGGCGGGATTTGTGCGCTGCCTGCCGACAGGCTGCGTCGCCGAGGTCATCATGGACGAGAAACTGCTCGACCAGCTCAGGACCGGCAAGACCGCGACCTTCATCATCTACCAGACGCCCGAGGAAGGCGTCGGCATTCCGCTCAACCTCGCCGGATTCGGCGAAGGCTTCGACGCCCTGCCCTGAGGCGGGACGGCCCCGCTGGCCTCGCAGCCTGGCAGCGGCTATATAGCGGACGCAGTTGGGAGTTCGATCATGAGGGTTGATTTCAGGGCGCGTCCGGCCTGCGGAATGGCTGCGGCAATGGCGGCGGCGTTGCTGCTTGCAGGATGCGGCGGGCCGGCGGGATCGGTCGCCGGCGGCGATCCGGATCCAGTGTCGACCAAGCTCGGCAATCTGCTTGCCTTCAATTCGCCGACCGCGCCGCCGCTGCCCAACCAGAACGCCGGCGCGCGCATCGACTGCCCGGTGGTGCAGATCGAGCCCGGCATGTCGGCCTTCCGCGTCGGCGGGCCGGATTCGGCGACGGTGCGCTACCAGATCGCCATCGGCGACGTCGCGCGCGACTGCTCGCAATCGAACGGCCAGCTTTTCGTGCGGGTCGGGGTCGAGACGCGGACGGTGGTCGGCCCGGCCGGCGGGCCCGGCACGTATACTGCGCCGCTGACGGTCGCCTTGCGCCGCACCGGCGACGAAAAAGTTCTGGCTTCCAGGACCTATTCGGTCGGCGGAGCCGTCGGCTCCACCGGCAACGCCATTAACTCCCTGATCGCCGAACCGCTCGCCGCGCCGTTCCTCAACGAGCGCGCCGCCGACGACTACGAGATCGTGCTGTCGATCGGCAGGGGCGGCGAGGACAAGGTGGATCGCCGGCGCAATCGTCATCGCCGCTGACGCGCGCCGGGAGGCGGCCTGACGCCGCTTTCCACAACCTGGCGCATAACGCGGCAGCGCGGCCGATTGACTTAGGCTGGCGTCCGGTTACATGTGGCCCAAGTCAGTTAAAGATCTTTCGCGGAAGAGACCGGCTCTGCCTTCGGGCATCGCCGGCGCCGAAGGCGCAACCGCCCCGGAAACGCTCAGGCAAACGGACCGCGAAAGGATGACGCTCTGGAAAGCGGCGATGCGCGCAGGCGCAAGCGCCCACCGACGGGGGTAACTCGCGCTTCGCGGGGAAATCTCTCAGGTCACGGGACAGAGGGGGCGCCGCCGGCTTTCGCCTGCGGACGCGCGCCCTGATTCCGGAGGTCCCTTGGCCGAAGCATCCTCGACCGAAAAGCTTGCGCTCACGCCGCTGCACGCCCTGCATCTGCGTCTCGGCGCCCGCATGGCGCCTTTCGCCGGCTACGACATGCCGATCCAATATCCGACCGGCGTGATGACCGAACATCTGCACACTCGCCAAAAATGTGGGCTGTTCGACGTCTCGCACATGGGCCAGGCGATCCTCGAAGGCCCGAACGCGGCCGCGCGGCTCGAGACGCTCGTGCCCGGCGACATCGTTTCGCTCGGCGTCGGCCGCACGCGCTATACGCAGTTCCTGACGCCGGACGGCGGCATCATCGACGATCTGATGGTGACGCGCCTGCCCGGCGACCCGGAACGCCTGTTCATCGTCTGCAACGCCGCGCGCAAGGACGTCGATTTCGCGCTGTTGCGCGAAAAGCTGCCGGACCTGACGCTCGACGTGTTCGAGGACCGCGCGCTGATCGCGGTGCAGGGGCCGAAGGCGGTGGAGGTCGTCGAAGGCCTGATCCCCGGCGTGCAATCGCTTGTATTCATGCAGGGCGGCGATTTCGAATGGCGGGATTCGCCGGTTTTCGTCACGCGCTCCGGCTATACGGGCGAGGACGGCTACGAAATATCCCTGCCCGCCTCGCAGGCCGAAGCCTTCGCCGAGCGGCTGCTGTCTCATCCCGACTGCCTGCCCATTGGACTCGGCGCGCGCGATTCGCTGCGGCTGGAGGCGGGGCTCTGCCTCTACGGCCACGACATCGACGAGACGACCGACCCGATCGAGGCGGCGCTCAACTGGTCGATCTCGAAACGCCGCCGCACGGAAGGCGGCTTTCCCGGCGCCGCGCGCATCCAGAAGGCGCTGGCCGAAGGCCCTGCGCGCGTGCGCGTCGGCCTTACGTTCGAAGGCCGGCAGCCGGCGCGCGAGGGCGTGGAGATCGCTGCGCCCGATGGGCGCGTGATCGGCGCGATCACGTCCGGCGGGTTCGGGCCGAGCCTCGGCGCGCCCTGCGCGATGGGCTATGTGGCGCGCGAATTCTCCGCGCCGGGAACCGAAGTCGCCGCGCTGGTGCGCGGCAAGGCGCTGCCGGCGCGCGTGGCGAAGACGCCGTTTGTCCCCAATCGCTATCACAAGGGCTGACAGGAGAGGTTCATGGCGACGATCCGCTACACCAAGGACCACGAATATATCCGCATCGAGGGCGATATCGGCACGGTCGGCATTTCCGACCATGCGCAGCATGCGCTGGGCGACGTCGTGTTCGTCGAACTGCCCGCCGTCGGCAAGAAGGTCGCGCAGGGCGGCGAGGCCGCAGTCGTGGAAAGCGTGAAGGCCGCAAGCGAAGTCTACGCGCCGGTCGCGGGCGAAGTGATCGAGGTCAACGGCGATCTCGAAGGCGCGCCCGCCAAGGTGAACGAAGACCCGCTGGGCGACGGCTGGTTCATGAAGATCCGCATCGCCGACGCCGGCCAGCTCGACGGGCTGATGGACGAGGCCGCCTATGCGGAATTTCTGAAGACGCTGGACTAGCTGGACCGCGAGCCTTCAGGCTCGCTGTTCAGGCATTGGGCTTTGAGCGGTCGGCGTTCGACTGCCCAACGCCGATTGCCGAATGCCTAAAGCGAGCCGGAAGGCTCGCGATCCAATAATGGAACCCTCATGCGCTACCTGCCCCATTCGCCCCAAGACCGCGCGGACATGCTCGCGAAGATCGGCGTCGCCTCGATTGACGATCTGTTCGTGGACATTCCGAAGGACAAGCTGATCGTCGGCTTGCCCGACCTGCCGCGCCACAAGAGCGAAATCGAGGTCGAGCGCATCCTTTCCGGAATGGCCGCCCGCAACGTGTCGGCGGGCAGCGCGCCGTTCTTCGTCGGCGCCGGCGCCTACAAGCATCATGTGCCAGCCTCGGTCGATCACCTGATCCAGCGCTCGGAATTTCTGACGAGCTATACGCCCTATCAGCCGGAGATCGCGCAGGGCACGCTGCAATACATGTTCGAGTTCCAGACGCAGGTCGGCCGGCTCACCGCGATGGATGTGGCGAACGCCTCGATGTACGACGGCTCGACCGGTTGCGCGGAAGCCGTGCTGATGGCGCATCGCGCGACGCGGCGGCGCAAGGCGGTGCTGTCGGGCGGGTTGCATCCGCATTACGCCGAAGTCGTGCGCACCGTCTCCGACATGGCGAGCGACGCCGTCGTAACGATGGCGCCCGATCCGATGGCGGTCGAGAACATCATCGCGGCTATCGACAAGGAGACGTCCTGCGTCGTTGTTCAATCGCCCGACGTGTTCGGAAATTTGCGCGATCTGCAGCCGATCGCCGACGCCTGCCACGCCAATGGCGCGCTGCTGGTTGCAGTCTTCACCGAAGTCGTGTCGCTCGGCCTCGTGACGCCGCCGGGCGAAATGGGCGCGGACATCGTCGTCGGCGAGGGCCAGTCAATCGGCAATTCGCTGAATTTCGGCGGCCCGTATGTCGGCCT
Organism: Rhodoblastus sp.; assembly: GCA_047605445.1. Taxonomy (GTDB): domain Bacteria; phylum Pseudomonadota; class Alphaproteobacteria; order Rhizobiales; family Beijerinckiaceae; genus JAJXWB01. Next base: position 29,028 of record JASGFP010000027.1, on the reverse strand, counting down.
GTTCGCCACGCGCGAAAAATTCGTGCGGCAGATGCCGGGGCGGCTGTGCGGCGAGACCGTCGACGCCAACGGCAAGCGCGGCTTCGTGCTGACGCTGTCGACGCGCGAGCAGCACATCCGCCGCGAGAAGGCGACGTCGAACATCTGCACCAATTCCGGCCTCTGCGCGCTCGCCTTCACCATCCACATGACGCTGCTCGGCGGCACGGGGCTGGAGCGGCTCGCGCGCGTCAATCACGCAAACGCCGTGAAGCTCGCGGACATGCTGAAGGGCGTGAACGGCGTCGAGGTGCTGAACAAGACCTTCTTCAACGAATTCACGCTGCGCGTGAAGGGCGACGCGGCTGATGTCATCGAGAAGATGGCGAAGGCGGGCGTGCTCGGCGGCGTACCGGCGTCGCGCCTGCTGCCGAATGGCGGGCTCGACGATCTCATCATCGTCGCCAATACCGAAGTGAACACGGACGACGATCGCGCGGCCTTCGTCGCGGCGCTGAAGGGAGCCATCTGATGCTCAACAATCAGGGACGCCCCACGCAGGCGGGCGAGGCGCATGGGACGCAGCGCGAGACTTTTACCGGCAATCGCGCGCTGGAGATCGACGAGGCGCTGATCTTCGATCAGGGCGGCTTCGACCGCACGGGCGTCGACATCGACGAACCCGAGCCTTTCACGGATCGCCTCGGCGGGCTGAAACGAAAGGCGAAGCCGGAACTGCCGGGCCTCAGCGAACCGCAGGCGGTGCGCCATTACGTGCGGCTGTCGCGCAAGAATTATTCGATCGACGCCGGGCTCTTCCCGCTCGGCTCCTGCACGATGAAGCACAATCCGCGCCTCAACGAGAAGATGGCGCGGCTGCCCGGCATCGGCGACATCCATCCGCTGCAGCCGCAATCGACCGTGCCGGGCGCACTGGCGCTGATGCAGGAATTGTCGCGCTGGCTGCTCGTGTCCACGGGCATGAAAGCCGTCGCGCTGTCGCCCAAGGCCGGCGCGCATGGCGAACTCTGCGGCATGATGGCGATCAAGGCCGCGATCATCGCGCGCGGCGAACAAAACACGCGCAAGACCGTGCTGGTGCCGGATTCCGCACATGGCACGAATCCCGCGACCGCCGCGCTGATCGGCTTCGAGGTGCAATCGGTGCCCGCCGGCGACGACGGTCTGGTTCATCCCGCCGCCGTGCGTGAAAAACTCGGGCCGCACGTCGCCGCGATCATGCTGACGAATCCCAACACCTGCGGCCTGTTCGAACGCGAGGTTTCGGAGATCGCCGACGCCGTGCATCAGGCAGGGGCCTATTTCTACTGCGACGGCGCGAATTTCAACGCCATCGTCGGCGTCGCGCGGCCCGGCGATCTCGGCGTCGACGCCATGCACATCAATCTGCACAAGACCTTCTCGACGCCGCATGGCGGCGGCGGGCCGGGCTCGGGGCCGGTCGTGCTGTCGGAACGTCTGGCGGCTTTCGCGCCCGTGCCTTTCCTCCGGGAAAAGAACGGCGCGCTGGAACTCGTCGAGGAGACCGAAGGCACGCAGGCCTTCGGCCGTATGACGGCGTTTCACGGGCAGATGGGCATGTATGTGCGCGCGCTTTCCTACATGCTCTCGCATGGCGGCGACGGTCTGCGTCAGGCCTCGCAGGATGCGGTGCTCAACGCCAATTACGTTCGCGCGGGGCTCTCGGACATTTTCTCGCAGCCATTCGGCGACCGGCCCTGCATGCATGAGGTTCTGTTCGACGAGAGCTGGCTCAAGGGCGCGCATGTCTCCACGCTCGATTTCGCCAAGGCGCTGATCGACGAGGGCTACCATCCGATGACGGTCTATTTCCCGCTCGTCGTGAAAGGCGCGATGCTGATCGAGCCGACGGAATCGGAATCGAAGGCTTCGCTCGACCTGTTCATCATGGCGATGCGCGATCTCGCGCTACGCGCGCTGCGCGGCGAGACGGAGCGCTTCGCCACGGCGCCGCGCTTTGCGCCGCGCGCGCGGCTCGACGAGACGAAGGCGGCGCGGTCGCCGGTCCTCAAATGGACGGCGCGGCCGCCGGTTGCGGAAGCCGCGGAGTAAGTCGCCGAACAATGTGACCGGACGGCGCGTCACCGGGACGCGTCGCCAGGCGCGCCGCATTGACTTACGTTGCGGGGAATCGGGTAGCCAAGATCGCGGAAGCGACAGCGCGCCTGCTCATGGCGCGAGGCCCGCTCCGTTCAGGGAGGAATGGCCATGGCGCTGTTCCGCATGCAGATCGTCGCGACGGATGGACGCGGCGCAAGCGAATGCGAAGCTCATCTCGACTCGACCAGCGACGTCTGGCGCTGGATTGAAACCGTCGTTCTGCGCGACGCGCATCGCGACGCGACGATCCGCGTTCGCGACGCAGGCGGCGATGTCGTCGTCCTCACGGGCGCCCGCGCGGCGCGGGCCTGCGCGCTGGCGCGCCGGACCGGCGAGGAACTGGAGCGGCTGGCGATCGCGGTGTGAGCGCGGCGCGCTCCTGTTGAGCGAGACTTTGGAGATCGGGGGGCGACCGCCTGGGCTCGGGCGAGCGCCGCCAGCCGGCGCCGCCGTCCTCCGGACGCACAAAGCGGCGCGCTACGTCGTGATGCCGGCTGGAGGCCGGCGGTCCCGGCGGCCAACGAAAAACGCCGGCCTCACGGCCGGCGTTTTCGACTGTCGGTTTCGTCCGCCGCTCAGTGCAGCAGGCGGCCGAGGTCCTTGATGCCCTGATCGACCATTGCGGCGCCGCCGGCGCCTGCAGCTTCCGTCTTCAGCACCGCCTCGGCCGTGCGGGTCGCGACATCGGCGGCGACCGAACGCACGTCGTTGGCGGCCTGGGCCTCGGCCTGGGCGATCTTGTCTTCCGCCTGCTTGGTGCGGCGGGCGATGTAGTCGGTCATCCGTTCCTGCGTCTCTTTCGAGAGCAGTTCGGCCTCCTGCTTGGCCTGCGCGACGATCGCGGCGGCGTCGGCTTCGGCGGCCTTGCGCTTGGTCTCGAAGGAGGCGAGCAGCGCCTGGGCTTCCTCGCGCAACTTCTGCGCCTCGGCCAGTTCGTTCTTCACGCCGTCGATGCGCGCGTCGAGCGCGCCGACAAGCTTGGAATGCACGCCGTAATAAGCGAGCACCGCGAGGAACAGGAAAAACCCGAGGGCGACGAAATGTTCAGCTTCAAGCGCCATCGGATCAGGCCTTCGCGTTAGCCAGCGCGTCGGCGATCTTCTGCGGATCGGCCGGCTTGCCGGTGATGTGTTCGACAATGGCCGCGGCCGTGTCCTTGGCGATCGTCTCGACGTTGGACATGGCTTTCGCCTTGGTGTCGGCGATCTGCGCCTCGGCGGCGGCCAGCTTCGCGTTGAGTTCGCCTTCGAGCGTCTTGCGCTTGGCTTCCGTTTCGGCGGCGAGCGCGGCATGGGCTTCCTGTCCCATCGCCTGCGCCTTGCCCTTGGCTTCGGCCAGCGTCTTCTCGAGATCGGCGCCTGCGGCCTCGGCCTGGGCTTGCGCCGCCTTGGCGGCGTCGAGATCGCCGGAAATCCTGTCGCCGCGATCCTTGAGGATGCCCGCGACGCGCGGCAGGGCCACGCGGCTCATCAGCAGATAGAGCGCGCCGAAAATCAGCGCCAGCCAGATCAGCTGCGAGGAGAAATGTTCGGAATCGAAGGGCGGAAAGGACGAGCCGTGTTCGGCGGCGCCGCCGTGAACTTCGGTGCCCGTCTTGTGCGCGTCGCTGGCCATCGTCAATCCGTCTGAATGCAGGAACGAAAGGCGCGCCCCGCGATGCGGGGCGCGCGATAGATCACTTCATCACGAAGAGGAGCAGGATCGCGACGAGGAACGCGAAGATGCCGAGACCTTCGGCGAGCGCCGCGCCGATGAACGCGCGACCGAACTGGCCGTCGGCGGCCGACGGGTTGCGCAGCGCGCCGGAGAGGAAGTTGCCGAAAATCAGGCCGACGCCGACGGCGGCGGCGCCCATGCCGATGGCGGCGAGACCGGCGCCGATGTACTTGGCTGCAACTGGATCCATTTTGAAGCTCCTTCGGGAGTTTTGTGGGCGACTATCTGTTGTTGTGCGCAGAGCGCTTTTATCAGTGGCCCGGGTGAATCGCGTCGTTGAGATAGACGCAAGTGAGAATGGCGAAGACGTAGGCCTGCAGGAACGCGACCAGCAATTCGAACGCGGTGAGAACGGTGATCGCCAGCAGCGGCAGCGGCGAGATGATGGCGTAGGCGCCGGCGCCGAGCAGCATGGCGACGAAGCCGCCGAACACTTTCAGCGTGATGTGGCCAGCCAGCATGTTGGCGAAGAGACGAACCGACAGCGAGATCGGACGCGACACGAAGGAGATGATCTCGATCAGCACGATGAAGGGCAGCAGCGCCGGCGAAACGCCCGAGGGCACGAACAGGTGCAGGAAGTGCGTTCCGTGCTTGTAGAAGCCGTAGACGAGAACCACGCCGATCACCAGCGCGGCGAAAGCGAAGGTGACGATGATCTGGCTGGTGACGGTGTAGGCGCCGGGGATCAGGCCGATCAGGTTCGAGAACAGCACGAACATGAAGAGCGAGAAGACGAAGGGGAAGAAACGCATGCCGGCGTCGCCGGTCGTGTCGCGCACCGTTGAGGCGACGAATTCGTAGGCCATTTCGGCTGCGGCCTGCATGCGGGTCGGGACGATGTGCTTGCCATTGGTGGACAGCACCATCAGCGCCGTGATGGCGACGAACACGACCAGCATGAACAGCGAGGCGTTGGTGAAGGAGGCGTCGACGCCGCCCAGACGCAGGTCGAACAGGCGGTTGATGTTGAACTGGTGGATCGGATCGATCCCTTGCGATTCAGCCGCCACGGTCTCACCCTTTTCGTCGTCGCCAGCCAGAGGCCGGCTTCACATTCCGCCTGCGCAACGGCCCGAGGCCGTTCGCTTCACTTCTTGCCCAATCCGTCGCTGCGCGCCGAAGGCCCGGCCGCCATGCGATAGATGTTCCAAAAACCCGCGACCGTTCCGAGCGCGAGAAAAACCAACAACAGAGCCGGCGCCGTGTTCAGCCACGAATCCAGCTGCCATCCGATCGCCGCGCCCACGCCGACCGCGCCGACGAATTCGCCGAGGGCCCTCATGCCCTGGCTCATCGCCCGGCTGGTCGAGCCGTCGAGCGGCTGCACGTCGGCCGGCTTCTCCGGCGCCTGATCGGCCTCGGCGAGCTTCTGCGACAAAGCCGCAAGCCGCGCCTTCAGCTCCGCATCGTCATCACCCGCCATATCCGCCTCCACCGGGGCTTTCGGGTCCCGGCGCGATCCGGGAGCCCGCCGCCGGTGGCGGTTCGATCCGGCCGAATTGCCGAATATGCAGGGAATCGACGCGGATCGAGACGATCACGCCCTTCGAAAACGCGCGCACCATATTGGCGGGCCCATATCCTGTCAAGGATAGTGGTCTATGATATAGAGTATTGTTTTTGTTCTATTTTCTATCACCGAGACGCCCATTGAACCAACGTATCAGACCGGGTGCGGCGCCGGCGCGCCGCAATGCCGCCCATTTGCTGTGGTTCGGGATGGGCGGCGCCGCCTTGCCGACGGCAGGTAGGACTTGCTAAAAAGCCGCCTCTCGAAAAGGTTGGATCATGTTCTCTGTACCGCCTTCCCTGCGCGTCCTTTCGCTCGCCTCCGGCGTGTTCGTCCTGCTGTCGTCCGCCCCGGCGCTCGCCGACTGCCAGACCGACATTCAGGGCTACATGAAGCGCCGCGACTCGGTCGTCGCCCAGCTCAAGGGCATGCAGAAGGGCGGCAAGAAGCAGCTCGATCCCGGCGCCGCCTGCCCGAAATTCCGCTCGCTGACCAGCATCATGACCGAGACCGTCGCCTATTTCGAGAAGAACAAGGAATGGTGCCAGATCCCGGATAATTTCGTGGACGGCGCCAAGCAGCAGCGCGCGCAATTCGCCAAGACCGCCGGCCAGGCTTGCGGCATCGCCGCCAAGATCGAGAAAATGAAGAAGCAGGCCGCCCAGCAGCAGGCGCAGGGCGGCGGCATGGGTCAGCAGGTGCAGCAGCTGCCGCACGGACCGTTGTGAGTTCGACCCAGAGCGACCCGCACCTTCTTCCCGATTCCGTCGCCCGCCACCCCGCGCTGCGTTTCGCGCCGGCCTGGGCCACGCCTTACGTCCAGCTCGCCCGCATCGACAGGCCGATCGGCTGGTGGCTGCTGCTGCTCCCTTGCTGGGAATCGAGCGCGCTGGCGGCTGCTGCGGCCGGCGGCGGCCCGCGCTACCTGCATCTCCTGCTGTTCCTGATCGGCGCCATCGCCATGCGCGGCGCGGGCTCGACCTATAACGATCTCGTCGACCGCAGGATCGACGCGCAGGTGGAGCGGACGCGCGGACGTCCCCTGCCCTCCGGCCGCGTAACGCCGGCGCAGGCGAAGGTCTTCATCGTCCTGCAATGCCTCGTCGGGCTCGCCGTGCTGCTCGCCTTCCGCGATCCCTTCACGATCGCGCTCGGCTTCGCATCGCTGGGGATCGTGCTCGTGTATCCCTTCATGAAGCGCATCACGTCCTGGCCGCAGGCGGTGCTGGGGCTGGCCTTCGCCTGGGGCGGACTGATGGGCTGGGCGGCGGTTTTCGGATCGCTCGCCGCGCCCGCCGTGCTCGTCTATGCGGCGGCGATCTTCTGGACCATCGGCTACGACACGATCTACGCGCTACAGGACATCCGCGACGACGCCATCGCCGGCGTGCGCTCCACGGCGCGGCTGTTTGGCGACCATGTGCGCGGCGCGGTCGGCCTGATGTATGCCATCTCGACTGGCCTGTCGGCGCTCGCCGTCCACCTCTCGGGCGTTTCGCCGCTGGCCTATGCGGGCGTGGCGGCCTTTGCAGCCCATTGCGCGTGGCAGGTAGCGACAATCGAGGCGGACGACAAGGATCGCGCGCTGGCGCTGTTCCGGTCGAACCGCAACGCGGGTCTGCTGCTGTTTGCGGGCTATATGGCTGCGGCTTTCGCGGCCTGATCAGTTGCGCGCGATGATCTCGCGCTCGCCGGCGTGGACCGGCATCGCGCCCTTATCGCCCATTTTGCGGATAGCGCTGCGGGCCGGCCGGCGTCCGAACAGCGGCGATCCGCGCCGGCGCGCCGCGCGGGCGCGCACGACCAGCGCGCCGCAATTCCATTCCATCGCGTGAAAATCGCCGGGCGCGCGCTCGACCAGGCGCGGCAGGCGCAGGCTCGCGCTCCAGTAGCGCCAGGCGGCGACCGCCTCGCGCTCGTCCTCAGTCTGGATGAGCGTCGCGGCCTGAAGCGGATCCGCATGGACCATGCGGACGCGATACAGGAACCGGCCGTCGCGTTCCTCCACGCCGATGGCCAGGCCCTGCCAGTCGATGCGGGCGGTGGTCGTTGCAGCAAGAGCGGACATTGAAACCTCGGAACAAGAGCAAGCGTCTTGTCCGCGATCCTGGCGCCGCCAACGAGCCCAAAGCCCTAAGATGCAGGGTGAAATCCCCGTAAACCCAAAGGCTTGGTCGACGCCGGCTGAAGCGAAAGGATCAAATTCGATCGAAATCCGCAATCAGGGATCGCGTGAGGCGACATAGGCCGCGAGCGCCACGAAATCGGCGGGCGTCAGACCCTCGACCACGGGCTTCATCAGCTCCGACATCGCGCCAGAGCGGGCGCCGCTCTGAAAGTCGTAGAGCTGGCGGACCAGATAGACGGTCGAGCGGCCGGCGATCGGCGGCGCCGAATCGAGCCCGTGCAGGCCTTCGCCGTGGCAGGCGGCGCAGGCGGGCCGGTCGCCGCCGCCCGCCGCCAGTTGCTCGCCGCGCTTGATCGCCCCCGGCGGGACGTAGGCGATGAAGCCGGCGCGCGGATCATGCAGTTCGACTGCGCGCATATCCTCGGGGATTTCGATGATGCGCTGGCCGATCGGTTCGCTGCCGCCGCCTGCGCTCCGCGCGCGCAGCGAGCCGAAGATCACTTCGGTCCTCGGCGCAATCTCGGTTTCGACCACCCGGACCCAGCGCTTGTAGGGGATGGAAGAAAAATAGGCCGCCGCTGTCTGCGCCTCGGCCTCGGTGGCGTGGGCCGCCGTCGCCCGCATGCGGAGCTGCGGGCCGGCCTGCGGGACAGCGCTGGTCCGCTTGCCGTCCCGAAAATCCGCCATCTGCCGCACGATATAGTCCGCCGGCAGGCCGGCGAGCGCGGCGTTTTCCGGCCGCCCCTGACCGTTCGGCTGGTGGCACATGCCGCAGGCCCGGACCTCCGGCTTGCGGCCGCGCGCAACGATGTCCGGCATCTGCGGATGGTCGCCGGGAAACCAGTCGGCCGCCAGGAACACGTCGTAAAGTTCTGTGTGGGTGTAGGCCGCTGCGCTCCCTTCGAGCCGCAGCTTCGTCCCGTCGTCCAGCGGGGCCTTCACTGAGGGGTCGAGCAGCGGATAGGCCCAGGGCGGGGGCGGCTCGGCCGCAGCGCATGCGAGGGGCGCCAGAAGCAGAAGGCCCGCGCCGGCCAGCGCCCGGGAGGTCCGAATCATCTCTCTCTTGCCCAGCGAGTCGTCGTCGCCGAATGCTAGGCGCCCGCGCCAGCGGCAACAAGAGCGGGGCGCGAGCGCGCCAAATTCCGAAAATTCGCGCCCGCCTGCGCTTGCGTCGCAGGCTGGCCGGCCCTACGACCCGATCATGTCCCTTCCCGCCGCCGATCTGTCGCTGCTCGACATCGCCCGCACGCTCGACCTGGTCGCGGCGGAAGCCGGCGAGATCGCAATGCGCTGGTTCCGGCCGGGCGAAAAGACCTCGGCCCGCACCGACTACAAGCAGGGCGGCTCGCCTGTGACGGAGGCCGATTTCGCCGTCGACAAATATCTGGCGGAAAGGCTGCAGGCGCTGTTTCCCGAAGCGGCTTGGCTCTCGGAGGAAACGGTCGATTCGGATGCGCGGCTGACGCGCGAGACCGTGCTGGTGGTCGATCCGATCGACGGCACGCGCGGCTTTACGGAAGGCGACACGCGCTGGAGCGTTTCGGTCGCGCTTGTGCGCGACGGCCGTCCGATCGCGGGCGCCATCGCCGCGCCGGCGGCGGGCGACCGCTATTTTGCGGCGGCCGGCGGCGGCGCCTGGCTGAACGGCGAACGTCTCAACCTTTCGTCGGATTCGCGCCTAGCGGGCGGACGCCTCGCGGGGCCGCAGCCCTCGTCGGGCAAGGTCGCGCGCGCGCTGGAAATGAGCGTGGTTCCGAAGATTCCCTCGCTTGCCGTGCGCTTCGCCAAGGTTGCGGAAGGCGCCATCGAGGGCGCGCTGTCGTCGGCCAATTCGCACGACTGGGATATTGCGGCAGCCGACCTGATCCTGCATGAAGCCGGCGGCCTGCTCGCCGGACTGGACGGCGCGCGGCCGCGCTACAACAGGCGCGAACTCAAGCACGGCGCGCTGGCCGCCGCCTCCGCGGCCTCACATCCCGAACTTCTCGCCGCCTTCGCGCGCGCGCAATAACGGAAACGCCCGCCCCGACCTCTCGACAAGGCGCAGACATGACGGAACCCGCAAAGCAATTGCCGCATCTCGTTCTCGGCGGCGAACTGGTCAATCTCGACGGCGTGGAATTCAAGGATCTCGACAAGGTCGAACTCGTCGGCCTCTATCCCAACTACGCCGCCGCGCACGCCGTCTGGAAGGCCAAGGCGCAGGCGACGGTGGACAATGCGCATATGCGCTATTTCATCGTACATCTGCACCGCATGCTCGATCCCGCGCACGGCTGACGCAACGATCTGGGGGGCGCCGATGAACCAGCGGTTCGATCCGCAGGGTCGATGACAGCGGCGCTCCTGCTCTATCGCACAGCGGGCCGGCTTCTCGAGCCGCTCGCGCCGCGTTTTCTCGCGCGCCGGGCCGCGCAGGACAGGGAAGACGTTTCCCGCCTCGCCGAGCGTATGGGACGCGCGCGCATCGCCCGGCCCGCGGGCCCGCTTGTCTGGCTGCACGGGGCGAGCATCGGCGAGGGGCTGGCGCTGCTGCCGCTGATCGAGGCTATCGCGCGCAGCGGCGCGCATGCTTTGGCGACGACAGGCACGGCGACTTCGGCGCGCGTCGTCGGCGACCGCCTGCCGCCCGGCGCCATCCATCAATTCGTCCCGCTCGACGGACCCTCGTTCGCGCGGCGCTTTCTCGATCATTGGCGGCCGGACGCCGCGATCTTCGCGGAAAGCGAGATCTGGCCCAACCTCATTTTGGAAACGCGCCGACGCGGCGCGCCGCTGTTTCTCGTCAACGCGCGCATGTCCGAACGCTCCGTCGAACGCTGGCGGCGCGCGCCCGCGACGGCGCGCGAATTGCTGGGCGCGTTCGAGCGGATATTCGCGCAAGGCGCGCAGGACGCCGCACGCTTCGAAAGTCTCGGCGCGCCGCGCGTGACGATATCAGGCAATCTCAAATACGACGTCGCGCCCCCGCCCGCGCGGCCCGAGGAACTCGCGCAGTTTTCCGCGGCGCTCGGCGGTCGCCCGGTGTGGGTCGCAGCTTCCACCCATGAGGGCGAGGAGGAATTCTGCCTCGCCGCACACAGCATCCTGCGCCTGCGCTTTCCCGATCTCATGACTATCGTCGCGCCACGCAACGCCCGCCGCGGCCGCGACATCGCCGGGCTGGCGCGCACGACCGGCGCGCGCACAGCCTTGCGTAGCGCGGGCGAGACGATTTCCCGAGACTGCGATGTGTTCGTCGCCGATACGTTCGGCGAGATGGGCCTGTGGTATCGGCTGGCGTCCATCGTCTTCGTCGGCAAGTCGCTGGTCGCGGGCGGCGGGCAGAACCCGATCGAACCGGCGAAACTCGGCGCGGCGATCCTGCACGGGCCGGACGTGGACAATTTCGTCGACGCCTATGCGATGCTCGATGCGTCCGGCGGGGGCGCCTGCGTGCACGATGCGACCGAACTTGCAGGCCGGCTCGCGGCGCTGTTCGCCGATCCCGCACAGGCGCGCGCGATGGCGCGGGCGGCCGCCGCCACGGTCGAGCGACTGAGCGGCGCGACGCGAATGGCGATGCAGGCGGTCGAACCGATTCTTGCCCGCGGGGCCGCAACGTGAAGGCGCCCGGCTTCTGGCAGGCGTCGCGGCCGAACGCCATCGCGCTTCTCCTGTCGCCGCTCGGCGCGCTCTGTGGCGCAATCGCCGCGCGGCGGATGCGGCGGCCCGGCGCGCGCGCCGGCGCGCCGGTCATCGTCGTCGGCAATTTCGTCGCCGGCGGCGCCGGCAAGACGCCGGTCGCGCTGGAAATCGCGCGCTTGCTGCAGGCGCGCGGCGAAAACCCCGCCTGCGTGTCGCGCGGCTATGGCGGCAGCGCCGTGCGCAACGGCGTGCTTCGTGTTCAAGGTCAGAGCGCAGAGCAGGTCGGCGACGAGGCGCTGCTGCTTTCCGAGGTCGCGCCGACCTTCGTTGGGCAGGACCGCGCCGTCGCCGCGACGCTCGCCGTCGCGGCGGTTGCGCCGAGCGTTCTCGTTCTCGACGACGGATTGCAGAGCCGTCATATCGAGCCCGATCTGGCGATCGCCGTCGTCGATGGCGCAACCGGCGTCGGCAACGGCCAGTGCCTGCCGGCAGGCCCGCTGCGCGCGCCGCTGGCGGCGCAATTGCCCCATGTGCAGGCGGTCGCAATCGTCGGCGCGGGCGCGGCGGGGGAGCGGGTCGCCGCGCAGGCGACGAAGGCTGGCGTGAAAATTCTTCGCGCGCGTCTCGTACCGGATGAAAGCGCGCGCGCGCTGGCGGGGCGCGACGTCGTCGCCTTCGCCGGCATCGGCCTGCCGGACAAGTTCTTTCGCACGCTGGACGAGATCGACGCGCGCATCGTGGCGCGCCGCGCCTTTTCGGATCACTATCCCTATCGCCCAGCCGACATTGCAGAACTTGCGGAACTCGCGCGCACGAAAAGCGCGACGCTCGTGACGACGCGCAAAGACGCCATGCGGCTGCCCGTCCTGCCCGAAGGCGCGCCCGCGCCATTCGCAGTTTCGGTGCGGATATTATTCGAGGACGATACGGCCGTGGCGGCGTTGCTGGCGGATGCGCTCGCGCGCGCCAGACCCTAGTGGATTGCCGCTCAGCCCCGGCCGAGGCGCTTCAGTTTCGCTTCCGGGCTCGCATAGGCTTCCTGAAGATCGACGTTCCAGTAGCGCAGGTCTTCCAGCGGAATGGGCTCGCCCGTCGCCGCGCAGCGCACGTAGGCGCCCGGGCGGCGCACGCGAATATCGCCGTCGAGATATTCGACCTCCGCCTCCTGGGCGGCCGGCGTGGGGCGTTCGAAACGGTTCATGACGGACCAGGCTCTTGTGAACATGCGCGACGAGCGCGGACTATAACGATCCACGCTGCGCAATTCTACGTCTGTTCGGCGTCGGCGGACTCCTCCGCGTCATCGCCCTGCCCCGCCTGCGCGGGCGCGCGCACGACCGTGACCGTGCACGGCGCCTCGGCCACCACGCGCGAGGAAACGGAGCCGAGGAATCGGCGGACCGCGGACGAACCCCGCGCGCCGATCACGATCTGGTCGACGCGATTGGCGCGGGCGTAGTCGGCCAGCGCGCCCGCGACATCGGCCGCCTCGAGCACATGGAACGTCAAGCGCACGTCATGCCGGTCGAGCGGACGCGCCCATTCCTTCAGTTCCACGAGCCGATTGACGTGGATGTTATGGCCCTCGGAATCGAGCGCGTAATTGATGCCGATGCGGTTGAGCCGCAGGATGTTGAGGCAGGCGAGCCGTGCGCCGGGCATGGCCTGCAGGATGCGCGAGACCGTGTCGCGCAAGGCCGTGGTCAGCGCGACATTCGCGTCGAGATCGACGCAGACGGCGACGATGGGCGCCGCCGAAATCTGCTCGGCGATCTGGGCCGCCGGCGCGACCTGTCCGAAGGGCGTCTTCCAGCGGCGCTTCCATGCGGTCAGCAGCGAATCCCGCTCCATGCGCCGTCCGCGTTCGGTGACGCGCACGTCGTCGACATGCGTGAGATCGAAAGCGAGCTGCGCGGCCGTCGGATGGCGCTTGCCCGGATCCGGCTCGAGACAGCGCAGGATGATCTCCTGCAGCCATTCCGGGATTTCCGGACGGATTGCGCGCGGCGGCACGGGATCGCGCCACAGGCGCGTGCGCAGCGCGCGGCGGGAATGCGGAAAGCCGAAGGGCCGCTCGCCGGTCGCCAGATGATAGAGCAGCACGCCGAGCGAGAAGATGTCCGAGCGCGGGTCGGAGCGCAGTCCGCGCACCTGCTCTGGCGAAATATAGGGGCCGGTGCCCATCGGCAGCCGAAATTCTTCCGCCAGCAGATCCGGCAATTGCTCGTGCCGCGACAGGCCGAAGTCGATCAGCGCGGCCTCGCCCGTCGTGCGCAGGATGATGTTGGACGGCTTGATGTCGAGATGGATGACATGCTGGCGGTGCAGCGCGTCTATGGCGGTGGCCACGCGCGCGCCGAGATCGCGCACACGTTCGATCGACACGGGCGCGGTCTCGAATTCCGGAAGGAGCGAGACGCCCTCGATATATTCCATCACGATGAAGGGCTGCCGCGAAAAATCGCCGACAGCCACGCAGCGCGGGGCGTGCGGGCCGCTGAGATGCGGCAGGATCATCTGCTCCATTTCGAAGCCGACGATGGCGGTCGCGTCGTCGCCGTCGAGAATCAGCGGCGTCTTGAGGATGATCGGAAAATCGATGTCGTCGCGCGTGACGCGCCAGAGCGAGGCCATGCCGCCGACATGCAGCTTCTCACCCACGAGAAAACCGTCGACATAAGTTCCCGTCTGCAGAATGTCGCGCCCCATCGTCAGCGGCCCACCGTCACCGCCCTATGAACAGGCGCGCGGAAAGTATGGCGGGCAAGCCCGCGTTCTTGATCTTCTGCGCGGCGCGCTCGATGTCGTAGGGCGCGCGGCAGAAGGCGACCGTGCGCTTCTCGTCGTCATATAGGCAATAGGCCGCCGTCGGTATCTGGTCGCGCGGCTGACCGACCGCGCCCAAGACCGCGAGCCAGCGGCGCGAGGCCGAGAGCGGCACGGAAATGGCCGATTGCGGCGTGAAGGGGATGGCGGGCTTCATCGGCGCCATATTGTAGAGCTGGGGCACATGCACATGGCCGCAGAAGGTGACATGGGCGTCGCACGCGCGGATCGAGCGTTCAGCGACGGCGGGATTGTTGACGTAAATCCACGCCGGCGGGTTCGAGGCGTCGGAATGGACATAGAGCGCGTCGCCCTCGCGATGCGTGCGCGGCAATTCCTCGAGCCATGCCTTCTGCGCGACGTCGAGCCTGCCGCGCGTCCATTCGATCGCCGCGCGGGCGTAATCGTTCATGCCGCCGAGAGAGCCGGACACGGCTTCGTCGTGATTGCCGAGCAGGACGATCGCGCCCTTCTCCTGCATGCCGCGCGCGACATCGACGATATAGGCGGGATCGGCGCCGTAGCCGACGAGATCGCCGAGGATGACATAGCGCTCGGCGCCCTGCTTGCGGGCGTGGTTGAGGCAGGCGTCGAAGGCCTCGCGATTGCCGTGAATATCCGACATCAACGCAATCAGCATGGTGGAATCATTCCCGGACGTCTCCCGGCGCGTCCGATTCTTCGGTCCGGTCGCGCGCTGCATCGTAGCAAAGCGCCGCCGCCTGCGCATCCGCGCCCGGCGCAGGCCAGCCGGCGGGCGCTGGCCCGCCCAAATGGCTTGAGGTCCAAGCAACATGCGTTCGCAATGGAGCCGCAGCATGAAGGTCTCGATCCGCGACGATTGGTTCGACACGCTGCGCCACCTTAAGCGCTTCGAAAAATTGCACGGGCACGAGGTCGTCATCTGGATCGACCATGGCGGACGATCTGGCGAATTAGAAATTCAGTTTTCCGACATTTTCGACCAGATCGTCGCCTATGCGCAGGGTGCGTCGATCAACGTCGTCGACCCCGACGCACTCGGGCGCAGGAGCTAGAACAGGCTGCCCTGGCCGCCTGCGGGCTTCGGCGTGCGCGCGGGCTTTCTCGGCGGCGCATCGCCATCGGCAGTCGCATGCGCGCGGCCGTCGGCGAATTGCAGTGTGATCTTCTGGCCCGGCGCGACGGCGGCGGCGCTGCGCAGCGGCGCGTCATGCTCGTCGCGCACCAGCGCGAAACCGCGCGCGAGAACGTTCTCGTAGCCGAGCGAGGCGCGCAGCTTTTCGAGCGTGGCAAGTTTTTCGCGGCGCTGCGCGATGAGACGCGCGAAGGCCGGCGCGAGACGGCCATGCCATGTGGCCAGCGTTTCGCGGCGGCGCGCGATCTGGTCGCGCCCGCGCGTCATGCGATTTTCCATCGCGCGGTCGAGACGCCGGCCGATCTGCGCCAGGGCTTCAGCGCGCGACGGCGTCGCCGCCGCGCCGAGCCGCGCGAGCGCGTCGGCGGATTTTTCGAAGCGGCGCCGCGTGCGTTCGAGTTCGGCGTGCGGCGAATGGCGCGCGAGCACGGCAGCGAGATCGGCGAGCCGGCGCTGGCGGCGCGCCAGCAGGTCGCGCATGTCCTTGCGCAGGCTGGAGGCGCAGGCGTCGAGCGACTGGCGGCGCGCGCCCAGAATGTCGTCGGGCGTCGGCAGCACGCGGGCGAGCGCGCGCAGATCGTTGCGGCGCGTGTCGAGCAGGCGGCGCTGCGCGTGGGCGAGGCGGCGCGCGAGTTCGGTCTGTTGCGCGACGAGATCGACGCGCACGGGAACGACCTTTTCGGCGGCGCCCGTCGGCGTCGGCGCGCGCAGGTCGGCGGCATGGTCGATGAGGGTGGTGTCCGTCTCGTGGCCGATGGCGGAGACGAGCGGGATCAGGCTTTCGGCCGCCGCGCGGACAACAATCTCCTCGTTGAAGGCCCAGAGGTCTTCCAGCGAGCCGCCGCCGCGCGCAACGATCAGCACGTCGGGCCGTGCGATCGGCCCGTCTTCGGGCAGCGCATTGAAGCCGCGGATGGCGGCGGCGACTTCGCCCGCCGCCGTCTCGCCCTGCACGCGCACCGGCCAGACGATGACGTCGCGCGGAAAACGGTCGCGGATGCGATGAAGAATGTCGCGGATGACGGCGCCTGTCGGCGAGGTGACGACGCCGATGCTCGTCGGCAAGTAGGGGATGAGCTGCTTTCGCGCGGCATCGAACAGGCCTTCGGCCGCGAGCCGCTTGCGACGCTCCTCCAGCTGCGCGAGCAGCGCGCCGACGCCGGCCGGTTCGATAGCCTCGATGACGATCTGGTAGGAGGACTTGCCGGGGAAGGTCGTGAGCTTACCGGTGGCGATGACCTCGAGCCCTTCCTCGGGCTTGGTCTTCAGTCGCGCGAAATTGCCCTTCCACACGACAGCGTCGAGCCGGGCGTTCTGGTCCTTGAGGCTGAAATAGGCATGGCCCGACGAATGCGGCCCGCGATAGTTCGAAATCTCGCCGCGCACGCGCACGAAGCCAAATCGGTCCTCCACCGTGCGTTTGAGGGCGGCGGCGAGTTCGGAGACGGAAAGTTCGGGAGCGTTGCCAGAGGGCGATTCAGCCATGCGCCATTATGGCTGATGGGGCCTGCGCGACCAATCGGCGCCGCGACATGTGGATTTCATCCGGGTGATATTGACCGCCAATTATATCCGGGTATAAATACAGACATGACAAGCCATCCCACCTTCGTCGCCTTCCTTGGCCACCGCCTCATCGCCAGGGGTCCGGCCGGCGCCATCGCCCGCGCCGCACATGCCTCGCGGGACGAGACCGCGCCGCTGCTGGTCTTCGACGCCGCCACCAGCGCGCCGCTCGATCTCGATCTTCGCGGTGCGGCGGACGACGCCGCCGCGCGCGCCGAAGCGATTTTCGTCCCGGAGGCGCCCCGCGGACGCGGGCGGCCGAAACTCGGCGTCGAAGCCCGCGAGGTGACGCTCTTGCCGCGTCATTGGAACTGGCTGCGCGCGCAGCCCGGCGGCGCGTCGATCGCGCTGCGCAAGCTGGTGGAGGCGGCGAGCCGCGACCCGCGGCAGGAGGCCAGGCGCGCGCAGGAAGCCGCCTACAAGTTCATGCACGCCATCGGCGGCGACCTCGCCCACTTCGAGGAGGCGACGCGCGCCTTGTTCGCGAAGGACGGCGCGGCCTTCGCCGCGCGCATTGCCGACTGGCCCGAAGACATCCGCACACACGCCCTTGCGCTGGCGCAGCCCGCATTTGCATCGAGGACGACAGCGTGACGGACATTCATTTCATCATCGGCTCGACCGGCGCGGGCAAGACGACCTATGCGCGCAAGCTGGCGCGAGACGCGCGCGCCCTGCCCTTCTCCATCGACGACTGGATGCGGGGCCTGTTCGCCCCCGATCTGAAGGACGCGAGCTTCGCAGCCATCAACGAGCGCGTCGAACGCGCGCGCCGGCAGATATGGGACGTCGCCGCAAGCGCGCAGGCGCTGGGCGTCGCTTCCGTCTTCGACACCGGATTGCTGACGCGCGCCGCGCGGACGCAGGCGCTCGAGGAGGCGACGCGTCGCGGCTTGTCCGCGCGCATCCACTATGTCGCGGCGCCGGCCGCGGCCCGCTGGACGCGGGTCGCAGCCCGCAACGCCGCCCGGGACAGCGGATTCGCCTTCGAGGTCACGCGCCCGATGTTCGATTTCATCGAGACGATCTGGCAGGCGCCCCTTGCTGAGGAACGGGCGGCGCCGGGCTTCGCCATGATCGGTTCGGAAACGGCCTGAAGGATCATTCCGGCAACGGAAAATCCTTCTTCGCCAATTCCTTCAGTCGGACAAGCGGAACGTCGCATTCATACGTTCCCTCGGCGTAAGAGCCGATGGCGTAATGGCCGTAGACGATGGTCGCGCCCTTGGCCGTGAAGTTCCACGTGTCGAGGTCGGCAAGCCCGTCCTCGATGCCCTTGCGCAGCGATTTCAGATCGTCGCCCTTCGGCTCGTCCATGCCGCGCCTGACCTTTTCGGGGGCGATCTGTGCGAGGCAGGCCGCGGTCAGCTTCTCCTGCGCCGCCTTGTCGAAAGCGTCGGCGAAGACGAGCTTGCGGCCGGTCTTCGTGTCGACGTTGAGGCCGGATGTCGAGGGATTGCCGTGGGCGCCGCCCTCGAAATCGTAGCCCTCGACGCGCGCCGAGATGAGGCGCGGCGAAAGCCAGGTGAGACGCATCCACAGGTCGTGCGAGAAAGTCTGGTCGCGCTGGATTTCGCTGCGGTCGGTCGGAATGTCCTTCAGCATCTTGCCGACCTCCGCATTGAAGGTCTTTTCGCCCGGCGTCTTTGGCTCGACGAATTTCAGCAGTTCGACGTCGATTTCCCAATCGCGCGGCTTGCCGGGCTTGGCGACGATCTCGACCGTCATAGGCGATTCGAGGCCCGGCCCTGCTTCCTGCCGCGCCTCGAAGAAGGCGCGGCGCTGATCGGTTTCCTTCGCCAGACAGGCGCCGTAGCCCGGCTTGTCGCTCTCGCAGCTGTAGCCGCGCCGCTTGATCCACAGGCGCTGCGAAGCCAGCAGGGCCTCGCGTTGCGGCGGCGTCATGCGCTCGCGCAGCGCGGAATAGGCGGCGACCATCGCGGCATCCGCCGCCGTGGCCTCGGGCGAGGCGCAGATCGCCTTGTCGATGTCGGTCCGGGCCGCCTTGCAATCCATCGCGGCTGCGGGCGCCGCGCAGGCAAGAAGCGCCAGAGGCGAAATGAAAATACGACGCATGACGTGCTCCCGTTTTGGCGCAGACAAAAGCATAGCCACGCACAGTTCAAGCCGCCGCCCTGACTTTTGTCGTCGCGCCTGATATGCAGCGGCGAGATTCCGGAAAGGCCGCCATGAACGTCTTGCTGATCGGCTCCGGCGGGCGCGAACATGCGCTCGCCAATGCGCTGGCGATGAGCCCGCGCCTGTCCAAACTCTTCTGCGCGCCCGGCAATCCCGGCATCGCCGCCGTCGCCGAATGCGTGAGCCTCGATACGGCCGATCACGCAGCGGTGGTGAACTTCTGCCGGCTGATGGGAATCGAACTCGTCGTGATCGGCCCGGAACAACCGCTGGTCGAAGGGCTCGTCGATTCGCTGGAGGCCGCAGGCATTCTCGCCTTCGGCCCCTCCAAAGCCGCAGCGCAGCTCGAAGGCTCGAAAGGCTTCACCAAGGACCTTTGCGCCCGCGCGAACATTCCGACCGGCGCCTATGGCCGCTTCTCTGATCGCGATTCCGCGCTCGCCTATGTGCGTGAGCAAGGCGCGCCCATCGTGGTGAAGGCGGATGGGCTCGCCGCCGGCAAGGGCGTGGTGGTGGCCATGACGCTGGCCGAAGCGGAAGCCGCCGTGGCCGCCTGTTTCGAGGGCGCTTTCGGCGCGGCCGGCGCGGAAGTGGTTGTCGAAGAATTTCTCGAAGGCGAGGAAGCTTCGTTCTTCGCGCTCTGCGACGGCTCCCGCGCGCTCGCGCTTGCGTCGGCGCAGGACCACAAGCGCGTCGGCGATGGCGACACCGGGCCCAACACCGGCGGCATGGGCGCCTATTCGCCGGCGCCGGTCGTCACCGACGCAATCGCCGCGCGCGTGATGGCCGAGATCGTGGAGCCGACCGTGCGCGCGATGGCGGAAGCCG
Source organism: Rhodoblastus sp. (assembly GCA_047605445.1). GTDB lineage: Bacteria > Pseudomonadota > Alphaproteobacteria > Rhizobiales > Beijerinckiaceae > JAJXWB01. The sequence continues at coordinate 9,447 of JASGFP010000027.1, read as the reverse complement.
GAACGCCGTTCAAGGGCGTGCTGTTCGCGGGGCTGATGATCGGGAAAGACGGCCCGAAACTGATCGAATTCAACACGCGCTTCGGCGATCCGGAGACGCAGGTCATCCTGCCGCGCATCGACGAGGACCTGCTGACGCTGCTGGAATCGTCCGCGCGCGGCAAGCTGGAAGCGGCGCGCGTGAATCTGAAGCCCGTCGCCGCGCTGACCGTCGTGCTGGCGGCGAAAGGCTATCCCGCCGCGCCGCAGAAAGGCGGCGAGATTAACGACATCGACAAGGCCAATGCGCTCGAGGGCGTTGTCGTCACGCATGCCGGAACGAAACGTTCGGGCGAGAAGATCGTCGCCAACGGCGGACGCGTGCTCAACGTCACCGGCTTCGGACCGGACGTGCAGACGGCGCGCGAACGCGCCTATGCGGGCGTCGACGCCATAGATTTTCCGGAGGGGTTCTGCCGCCGCGACATCGGCTGGCGGGCGCTGTAGAGGTTTCGAGGATGAAGCGCATCCCTGCCGTCATTGCGAGCGCAGCGAAGCAATTCATCCCCGGATTTGGATCACAATACGGGAATGGATCGCCGCGTCGCCTGCGGCTCCTCGCAATGACGTTTCTGATGACGGCTGCGCCTGTCGTGCAAGCACGCTCGCAGTCCTTCACCGCGCCCGACGTCGCCCGCCTCATCCTCAACGAGCGCGGCGGCGTGCGCGACGCCGTCGGCTGGGGCGACGACATTCTTGCGGCGCTTGCCGACAATAAATTTCCGCAGACGCGCGAGAACATCTGTTCGGTCATCGCGGTCGCCTCGCAGGAATCGGGCTTCGACGCCAATCCCTCTGTGCCGAACCTCGGCGCCATCGCGGACAAGGCGGTGCGGGACAAGCTGGGCAAGATTCCGATTCTGGGCGCCAAGGCCTATGACATGCTCGACGGCATGCCGGATACGCGCCGTTCGTTCATCAAACGCATCCGCACCGCGCGCACCGAGCGCGATCTCGATCTCGCATATCGCGCGCTGGTCGAATATGGCGCCGGCAAATCCGCGCTCGACGGCCTGCTGCAATGGGGCCTGCTCGACAAATGGGTCGAGGAATACAACCAGATTTCCACCGTCGGCTCGATGCAGGTCTCGGTCGCATTCGCGCTCAACGTGGAGCGCGGCGAGCATTGGCGGCCGATGACGCATGGCGAGAGCAATGGCGTGCGCGACCGGCTCTACACGCGCGCCGGCGGGCTCTATTACGGCGCGCGGCAATTGCTCGGCTACGAGAGCGGCTACGACCAGAAAATCTATCGTTTCGCCGACTACAATTCCGGCCGCTATTCCGCCCGCAACGCGGCCTTTCAGGCGATCGTGGCGAAGCTCTCGGGCCACCCGGTTTCGAGCGACGGCGATCTCCTGTCCTACGACAAGCTCGGCCGCGTGAAGAGCGACGTGACCAACAGCGAGACCGCGCTGCGCGCGCTGATCGAGCACTATCGCCTGGACATCGACAACGCGGCGTTGCGGCGCGATCTGGTGACGGAGAAGAAGAAGGATTTCACGGCGACGCCAACGTGGGCGGCGGTGCGTGCGCTCTATACGCGCGTGACGGGCAAACAGCCGGCCTTCGCGCAGGTTCCGGGCATCCGGCTGCACAGCGTGAAAATCAAATCGAAAATGACGACCGCCAATTTCGCCGACAGCGTCAACCGCCGCTACGGCAAGTGCATGGCGCTGGCGCTACAGATGCAGAACCGGCCCGTGCTGATGGCGCCGAAGTGGTTCTGGCCGGATTGAGGGGGGAGCGAATAGCGAATTGGGGTTCGACGATTCCGCCGCCCTATTCGCTATTCGTTGCTTCGCTATTGGCTTCCCTTACTTCTTCACCAGCGGGCACTTGGATTCCGACAGCGGCAGGAAGGCGTCCTTGGCGGGAATGGTGGCAAGCAGCTTGTAATCGTCCCACTTGCCTTTCGATTCTTCCGGCGCCTTGACCTGGAAGAGATACATGTCGTGGACCATGCGTCCGTCTTCGCGGATCGTTCCGTTCTCGGCGAAGAAATCCTTGATCGGCGTGTCCTTCATGATCTTCATCACCGCCGCGGAATCGGTGGAGCCGGCCTGTTTCACCGCCTTCAGATAGTGCGTCATCGAGGAATAGACGCTCGCCTGCGCGGCGGTAGGCATGCGCTTGAACTTCTCGAAGAAGCGCTGCGACCAGGCGCGCGTCTCCGGCGTACGGTCCCAGTAGAAGGGCTCAGTCAGCAGCAGGCCCTTGGCGACCGGAAGGCCGAGGCTCTCGACGTCGGAAATGTAGCCGAGCAGGACGGCGAGCTTCTGGCCCGATTTCGTCAGGCCGAATTCGGAGGCCTGCTTCACCGCCGTGATCATGTCCGCGCCGGCGTTGGCGAGTCCGACCACCTTGGCGCCCGAGGTCTGCGCCTGCAGCAAGAAAGACGAGAAATCCGGCGTGTTGATGGGATGGCGGGCGCGGCCCAGCACCTTGCCGCCGTTGGCGACAACGAATTGCGTCGCATCCTTTTCGAGATCGTGGCCGAAGGCGTAGTCGGCGGTGATGAAGAACCAGCTGTCGCCGCCACCCTTCGTGACGGCCGTGCCCGTGCCCTTGGCGAGCGAATAGGTGTCGTAGGCCCAGTGCACCGTGTAGGGGCCGCAGGCCTCGTTGGTGATGCGCACCGCGCCGGGGCCTGACAGCAGCAAAATCTTGTTGCGCGCCTTGGCGATCTCGTTGGCGGCGAGCGCGGTGGCGGAAGCCGCGACATCCATGATCGCCTCGACGCCCTGATTGTCGAACCATTCGCGCGCCGTCGTGCCGGCGACGTCCGCCTTGTTGAAATGGTCTGCGGACAAAACCTCGATCTTGCGGCCGAGAACCTCGCCGCCGAAATCCTCCGCCGCCATCTTGCCGGCCATGACCGAGCCCGGCCCGGTGATGTCGGCATAGGGGCCGGACATATCGAGGATGAGGCCGAGTTTGAGCGGCGGCTTGTCCTGCGCCAGCGCGGACGCGGCCAGCGACAACGCGAAAAGCGACGCCAGCGCGCCGCGGGTGAAGGCCCTCATCGTTTCCTCCGATTGTTCTGCAATCTTATCTGCGCCATGATGCGAAAGCTGGGCCTGAGAAGTCAATGCGCGCCAACAGCGCAGGCAGGGCCACGGAGGAAATCCATGAGCGCACCCGCGCCCTATGAGGTGAGCGCCTTCAACACGGCGGTCACGTCGGAAAACAAGATTCACGACGACGATGTGGCGCGCCGCTTCGGCTTCACCGGCGCGCTCGTGCCGGGCGTGGAAGTCTACGCCTATATGGCGCATATGCCGGTCGCGCGCTGGGGCCGCGCCTGGCTCGAGCGCGGCGGCGCCGAGTGCCGCTTCATCAAGCCGGTTTACGACGGGAATATAGCGCGCGTGAGCGCGAGCGAGGACAAAGGCGTCCTCAACCTCACGGTCGAAAGCGGCGGCGCTCACTGCGCGAGCGGCCATGCGCTCCTGCCGGACGCGGCGCCTGCGCCGGCCGTCGACTCGCTGCCGCTCGGAACGCCTCCGGCTGAACGACCCAAGGCCAGCGAGATCAATCTCGCGCCTGGCGTTGCGCTGGGCCTCGCGCCCGCAACGATCGACCGCGCCGCGCTCCAGCAATATCTCGCCGACATCCGCGAGACGGATGGTCTCTATATGCGCGAAGGCCTGGTGCATCCCGGCCAGATCCTGCGGCTGTGCAATGCGGCGCTGGTGCAGAGCGTCGTGCTCGGGCCGTGGATTCACGTCGGCAGCCGTTTGCGCAATTTCAGCGCCGCGCGCATCGGGCAGGAACTCACCCTGCGCAACCGCATCACATCCAACGGCGTGACGAAGGGCCACGCGATCGTGGAATTCGACGCGCTCGCCATCGCGGACGGCGATCAGGTCGTTGCGTCGATCACGCATACCGCGATCTGGCGCCCGCGCCATGTCGCGGAAGCGGCTTGAGGAGCATTCCATGAGCAAGGAACGCGTCGGCTTCATCGGCGTCGGCCTGATGGGCCACGGCATGGCGAAGAACATCGTGGAGAAGGGCTATCCGCTGAGCGTCCTAGGCCATCGCAATCGCGCGCCGGTCGACGACCTCGTCAAGCGCGGCGCGAAGGAAGCGAAAGACGCGCGCGAACTGGCGGAAGCCAGCGACATCGTCTTCATCTGCGTGACCGGCTCGCCGCAGGTCGAGGCCGTCGTGCGAGGCGGCCTGATGGGCGGATTGAAGAAAGGCGCGATCGTCGTCGACTGCTCGACCGCCGATCCCGTCTCCACCATGACGCTCGCCGCCGAACTTGCCGGGATCGGCGCGACGCTTGTCGATGCGCCGCTGTCGCGAACGCCGAAAGAAGCGTGGGAGGGAACTCTCGACACGATGGTCGGCGCGAGCGACGCGGTTTTCGCACGGATCAAGCCGGTGCTGGAGACATGGGCCGGCCGCGTCGTACATATCGGCGCAACAGGCGACGGGCATCGCATGAAGCTGCTCAACAATTTCCTCGCAATGGGATATGCGGCGCTCTATGCGGAGGCCGTCGCGCTGGCGCAGAAAGTCGGCATTACGCCGCAGCGTTTCGACAGCGTGATCCGCGGCGGCCGCATGGATTGCGGCTTCTACCAGACTTTCATGCGCTGGACGCTGGAAGGCGACCGCGACGCGCACAAATTCACGCTGGCCAACGCGTTCAAGGACATGCGCTATCTCGAATCCATGGCCGACGCCGCCGGCATGTCGAACCCGCTCGGCAATGCCGTGAAAAACAGCTACGCGCTCGCCGTCGCGCGCGGCGGCGCGGAGGATTACGTGCCGATGCTGGCGACGGCGATCGGCGCGATGAACGCCGTGGATATCGCGCCAAAGAAGCCGTGAGGCGGCGAGACTAACCGCCAGGACGCAGAAACCCCTCGATCTCCACCCGCACTTCCTCGGGCTGATCGTGCTGCACCCAATGACCGGAATCGGCGATCGTCTTCGCGCGCGCATGAGGGAAATGCTGCGCAAGACCGAGGCGCTTCTCGTTGTCGAGGAAGCTGCGGTCGGCGAAAAGCAGGAGCGTCGGACATGAGATGCGCGACCATAGCGCGACATGGTCTTCCGGCCAGAGCCGGTGCGGGGCGGCGACGCGCTGGTACTTGTCGAACTTCCAGACATAGGCGCCCGAGGCGTCGCGCTTCAGCGCGTGTTTGGCCAGATGCAGCGACAATTCGTCAGTCAGACGCGTATTGCGCTTCTTCATGCGTTGCGCGGCCTCCTCGATCGTGGCGTAGCCGCGTGGCGTCTTGCCTTCGCGCTCGGAAAGCTGCGCGACGGACTTCAATATCCTCTCATGCGTCGGCGCGCGCGGCTGGTCAGGCAGAACCGTGACGCCGTCGAGCACGACGAGCTTTTCGACTTTCTCGGGAAAGGTTCCAGAAAAGATCAGCGAGACCATGCCGCCCATCGAATGGCCGACGATGCAGGCGCGATCAATTCCGAGCGCTTCGTAAAGACGGACGATGTCGTAGACATATTCGCTGAGCGCGTAGGAGCCGCCCTTCGTCCAGTCGGAATCGCCATGGCCCCGCAGGTCGGGCGCGACGACATGAAAATGCGGCCGCAATTCCCTCGCCAACCGATCCCAGCTGCGGCAATGGTCGCCGCCGCCGTGGATCAGCAGCAGCGGCGGCGCGCTTTCGTTACCCCAGTCGACATAGTGCAGGCGCAGGCCGTGCGATGTGTAGAAACAGTCTTTCGGTTCGTTCATATCGTCCGTCATTTCTGGGATGGTTCAAGCGCGGGCGATGTTCTCCATCGCCATCGCACGCAGCTTCGCCCGCTGGATCTTCACGCCGTTGGCGCTGTCGGTGACTGGAAACGCGTCGATGAAGAAGATGCGCGTGGGAACCTTGTAGCCGGCGAGACGCGCGCGCACATGGGCGATGAGGTCGCTTTCGAGCAACGCCGCGCCTGCCCTGGGAATGACAAAGGCCGCGCAGCGCGCCTGCGTGCCGATGTCGACGGCGACGACCTGCGCATCGGCCACGCCGTCGCAGGCTTTCAGTTCGTCTTCGATCTCGCCGGGGCCGACGAGAAATCCGCCGAGCCGCATGGCGTCGCCGGCGCGCGTTTCATAAATGAAAGAACCGTCATCGCGCATGCGGCCGATGTCGCCGGTGCGGAAGAAACCGTCCGCCGTCGTCGCCTCGCCCGTCGCCTGCGGATTCCCGAAATAGCCAAGAAACCGCGACGGCGCGTCGATCTCGATCTCGCCGCTGACGCCGGCCCCGGCGATCTCGCCCGTCTCCGTGTCGCGCACACGCACGCGCGCTTGCGGCGACATGGGCCAGCCGCCGCATTCGATGCGATCGGCGAAGGGAACATCGGCGCGGCCGATGGAAAACAGCGCCTGCACTTCGCTCGAACCGTAGAGGCCGTAGAGCGGCAGGCCACGCTTGTCAGCCTCCGCCGCGAATTCGCGCCAGCCCGGCTGGAAGGCGGCGAAACCGAAGAGCCGTGCGTCCGGAAACGGCTTCGCCGCATCGGTCAGCGCAAGAATGCGGCGGAACATTTCGTCAGAGCCGAAACTGTGCGTGATCTTCTCGTCCTGCAATATCTTCAACGCAGGCGCGGCGTCGAATGCGTCCATCGCGTGAATGCGCACGCCGCCGGCCATGAAACCGAGCACGCTCGCCATGCCGAAGGTGCCGCAGAAGGGCAACATCGCGAGCAGCGAGTTTTCCGCATCGAGTTGCAAGGCTCGTGCGATCGCATGCGCGTGCGTCGCCAGAGTCCTTTGCGAATGAGCGACCAGCTTCGGTCCCTTTGTCGTGCCCGATGTCGTGAACAGCAGCAGCGGCGCATCGGCGTCGCCCTGCGTTGCGGGCGCCGGCGCTTCCGTCTCGAACGCATCGAAACGGACGCAGGGCCAATACGTCTGCAAAGCGCCTGCGCCGACGACGGCGATCCTTTCGAGCGCGGGAGTCGTCGCCGGATCGAGGTCTTTCAGGATTGCGGGGAAGTCGATGGAACGGAAGCCAGGCTCAAGCACGAGAATCTTCGCGCCGGAGAGGCCGACGACATGCGCGACGTCGGCCGCGCGATAGCGCGTGTTGACGGCCGCCGCGATGGCGCCGATGCGCGCGCACGCAAACAGCAGCGCGAGCCATTCGACGCGATTGACCAGCCAGACCGCGACCACATCGCCGGCTCCGACTCCGTGGCGCGCAAGCCAGCCCGCCGTGCGCTCGACCTTGCATGAGAAATCTGCGCGCGTGACGGCCGCTCCGTCGAATACGAAGGGGATATCGTCAGACGCGCCTCTTTCGATCAGGGCGAAGAGGGGCGCTTTTTCGGTTTGCATGCTCATCCGGGCTCGTATGCCGCCTGTGCGATTGGTTTCGGGCGAAGGATAATGTCTAATCCGCCGCGTTGCGAGGGAGGCATGTTGTTGGACAGGAAGCGGCAGACCGCGCGCGCATGGCGGTGACATCAGTCTCCCCCGCCCGGATCGCGATTGGCGGCATGCTCGCCATGGCCTCGGCCTTCGGCATCGGGCGTTTCGTCTACACGCCGATCCTGCCGGTCATGATCGCCGACGCCGCGCTTACGCCAGCCAGCGCCGGCATCGTGGCGGCGGCCAATTTCCTTGGCTATCTCGTCGGCGCGCTGATGGGCGCGAGCGCCGTCATGCAGCGCAATCCGCGACTGTTCTTCCTCGCCGGGCTTCTCGCGGGCGCGCTGTCGCTGGCCGGCATGGCGGTTCCGCCTTCGGTCGCCGTCTTCTCGATCATGCGTTTCGTCGGCGGACTCGGCAGCGCCTTCGTCATCGTCTGCCTGTCGAGCATGGCGCTGGAGCCGCTGGTGCGCGCCGGGCGCGTCGGGCTTTCAGCCGCGCCTTTCGCCGGCGTCGGCTTCGGCATCGCCACATCGTCCGTGCTCGTCTCGGCCATGGCCGCCGCCGGCTTCGGCTGGAAGGCGATGTGGCTCGCCAATGCCGCAATTTCCACGACTTTCGCTCTGCTGCTGTTTGCCCTCCTGCACGCGCCGGCGGCGCCGCCGGCGCCTTCGCAAGCGACAGGCGGCGCGCGCGCGAGACTTTCGCCGGCGCTCGCCGCGCTCGTCCTGTCCTACGGCCTGTTCGGCTTCGGCTATGTCATCACCGCGACCTTCCTCGTCGCCATCGTGCGCGAGACGGCCTCGCTCGCTGCGATCGAACCCTACGCCTGGGCGATCGTCGGGCTCGCCGGCGCAGCCAGCATTCCTTTCTGGTCGTGGGTGGCGCGGCGCACGACCGATGTCTTCGCGTATGCGGCGGGCTGTCTGGTGGAAGCGACGGGCGTCGCGCTCAGCGTGGTGTCGCCGACGCCGGCGACCATTGTCGTCTCAGGCATATTTCTCGGCGGCACGTTCATGGCCATCACCGCAATAGGCCTCGGCATCGCACGACGGCTGACGCAGATGGCGCCGCAGCGGGCGCAGGCGATCATGACGTCGGCGTTCGGCGTCGGGCAGATCGTCGGGCCCGCGCTCGCCGGCCATATGCGCGAGGCCTCGGGCAGTTTCTTCGCGCCGTCGCTGATTGCCGCGGCAGCCCTGGTTATCGCTGCCGGCCTCGGCGCTTTCGTTTCGCGCACGCAGGATTAGGCGCGCGCAATCAATATCTGCGTGTCGCCATAGGCGCGGCGGTCGAGCAAACTCACGCCCGCGGGCAATGCAATGTCTTCGCCGGCGTCTTCCTCGACGATGCAAAGCGCGCCGTTCGACAGCCAGGCGCCGCCCATCAATGCATGCAGCGCGCGCGGCGCGAGGCCCTTGCCGTAGGGGGGATCGAGAAAGGCGAGATCGAATTTTTCGCCCGCCGGCGCATCGCCCAGTTTCGTGGCGTCGCGACGGAAGATGCGCGTCGCCCCGCCGAGCCCGAGCGTCTCTACATTTTCACGCAACAGCGCGCGGGCTTCCGCGCCTTCGTCGACGAACAGCGCGAAACGCGCGCCGCGCGAGATCGCTTCGAGACCGAGCGCGCCGGTGCCGGCGAACAGGTCGATGACGCGGGAATTCTCGACGGCGGCGTCGTAGCCGTGCGCGAGAATGTTGAAGATCGTTTCACGCAATCGGTCGGACGTCGGCCTGATCGCCTGCGACGATGGACCTTTGAGCGCGCGCCCGCGAAAGCGGCCGCCGACGATCCGCATCTACTTGCCGTGCGGTTTGCGCGGGCCGCCTGAACGCGGACGGTCGCCGCCAGGTCGCGGGCCCTTGCGGCCGGCGCCGGGGCCAGTGCCGCCAGGACGCGGGCCCTTGCGTTCGCCGCCAGCCTTCTCCGACCGCCTGAAGGGGCGGTCGCCGCCGCGCTCGTCGCGGGAAAAACGCTTGGCGCCGTCACGCGCGCCCTCGCGGGCTGGACGGGCGTCGGCGTCGCGCGATCGTGGCGCGCGCTGCGGACGGTCGCCGCCAT
>JASGFP010000026.1:0-35894 GCA_047605445.1 Rhodoblastus sp. | reverse complement strand
TGAACACGTCGTCCTTGACGATGCGCTCGTTGAGAAGGATCGAATCCTCGAAATTATAGCCGTTCCACGGCATGAACGCGACGAGCACGTTGCGGCCGAGCGCGAGGTCGCCGAGATCGGTCGAGGGACCGTCGGCGATGATGTCGCCCTTGCGCACCTGATCGCCGACGCGAACGAGCGGCTTCTGGTTGATGCAGGTCGACTGGTTCGAGCGCTGGAACTTCATCAGGCGATAGATGTCGACGCCGGGCTTGGTCGGGTCGAGATCTTCCGTCGCGCGCACGACGATACGGGTCGCGTCGATCTGGTCGACGACGCCCGAACGGCGCGCGGCGATGGCGGCGCCGGAATCGCGCGCCACGATCGCTTCCATGCCCGTGCCGACCAGCGGCGCGTCGGCCTTCACCAGCGGCACCGCCTGGCGCTGCATGTTCGAGCCCATCAACGCGCGGTTGGCGTCGTCGTTCTCGAGGAAGGGGATGAGCGCGGCGGCGACCGAAACGAGTTGCTTCGGCGACACGTCCATGAACTCGACTTTTTCACGCGGCGTCATGATGACGTCGCCCGCGTGGCGGCACACTACGAGGTCTTCCTCGAGCATGCCCTTGCCGTCGATCGGCGCATTCGCCTGGGCGACGTTGTATTTCGCCTCTTCCATCGCCGAGAGATAGACGACCTCGTTCGACACCTTGCCGTCATGCACGCGACGGTAAGGCGCCTCGATGAAGCCGTACTTGTTCACGCGCGCGAACGTCGCGAGCGAGTTGATGAGGCCGATGTTCGGGCCTTCCGGCGTCTCGATCGGGCAGATGCGGCCGTAGTGCGTCGGGTGCACGTCGCGCACCTCGAAACCCGCGCGTTCACGCGTCAGGCCGCCCGGTCCGAGCGCGGAGAGACGGCGCTTGTGCGTGATCTCCGACAGCGGATTGGTCTGGTCCATGAACTGCGACAGCTGCGACGAGCCGAAGAACTCGCGCACCGCGGCGGCCGCGGGCTTGGCGTTGATCAGGTCCTGCGGCATGACCGTGTCGATATCGACCGAGCTCATGCGCTCCTTGATCGCGCGCTCCATGCGCAGCAGGCCGAGACGATACTGATTTTCCATCAGCTCGCCGACCGAGCGCACACGGCGGTTGCCGAGATGGTCGATGTCGTCGATCTCGCCGCGCCCGTCGCGCAGGTCGACCAGCGCGCGCACGACGGCGACGATGTCGTCCTTGCGCAGCACGCGCATCGTGTCGGGCGCATCAAGGTCGAGGCGCATGTTCATCTTCACGCGGCCGACGGCGGAGAGGTCGTAGCGCTCCGGATCGAAGAACAGCGAATGGAACATCGCCTCCGCGCTCTCGATCGTCGGCGGCTCGCCCGGACGCATCACACGATAGATGTCGAACAGGGCTTCCTCGCGCGAGGAATTCTTGTCGACGGCCAGCGTGTTGCGGATGTACGGACCGATATTGATGTGGTCGATGTCGAGGATCGGCAGTTCGTCGAACCCGAGCTCGAGCAGCGTCGGCAGGTTCTTGACCGTGATCTCTTCGCCAGCCTCGGCGAAGATTTCGCCGGTGTTCGGATCGTAAAGATCTTCGGCCAGATACTGGCCATACAGATCCTCGTCGGTCACGCGCAGCGCCTTCACGCCCTTCTCGGCAAGCTGGCGGGCGGCGCGGACGGTCAGCTTCTTGCCCTGCTCGACGACCACGTCGCCGGAATCGGCGTCGATATAGTCGACGGCGGCCTTCACGCCCTTCAGGCGCTCGGCGTCGAACGGCATGCGCCAGTTCTCGCCCGTGCGCGTGTACTGGATCGTCTTGTAGAAGGTGCGCAGAATCTCTTCGCCGTCCATGCCGAGCGCGAACAGAAGCGACGTCGCCGGAATCTTGCGGCGGCGGTCGATGCGCGCATAGACGATGTCCTTGGCGTCGAACTCGATGTCGAGCCAGGAACCGCGATACGGGATCACGCGGGCGGCGAACAGCAGCTTGCCCGAGGAATGGGTCTTGCCCTTGTCGTGGTCGAAGAACACGCCCGGCGAACGGTGCATCTGCGAGACGATGACGCGCTCGGTGCCGTTGACGATGAAGGTGCCGTTGTCGGTCATGAGCGGCATGTCGCCCATGTAGACGTCCTGCTCCTTGATGTCCTTGACGGACTTGGCGCCGGTGTCGGGATCGATATCGAACACGATCAGGCGCAGCGTCACCTTCAGCGGCGCAGCGAAAGTCATGCCGCGTTGGCGACACTCGTCGACGTCGTACTTCGGCGCCTCGAATTCATACTTCACGAATTCGAGCAGCGAAGCGCCCGAGAAATCGGAAATCGGGAAGACCGATTTGAAGACGGACTGCAAGCCTTCGTCGAGACGGCCGCCCTTGGGCTCGTCGACCAGCAGGAATTGATCGTAGGAGGCCTTCTGCACCTCGATCAGATTGGGCATCTCCGCGACTTCGCGGATGTGCCCGAAGAATTTACGAACACGCTTCCGGCCGGTGAACGTCTGCGCCATGTCGCTCCTCGCACCTCTTGTCCTGGCGGGCCAGAGCTCAACGCCCGGCCTCTCGCCTCCCCGTTCCGCTTCCGAACGGGCGGGAGCCGAATGCTCCGTCGCGCCTCCCGGCCACCAGGCCCGAGGCGGAATGGGGGAACCGATCCCCGAAACGCGTAAATGGCCCCGGAGCGAAAGCCCCGGGACCGGAATAACGCATCACGCCGCGCGAGCGGCGCGCACGATTACTTGAGCTCGACCTTGGCGCCAGCCTTTTCCAGCTGAGCCTTGATCTTGTCGGCGTCGTCCTTCGTGGCGCCTTCCTTGACGGTCTTGGGAGCGCCCTCGACCAGGTCCTTGGCTTCCTTGAGGCCGAGACCGGTGATCGCGCGCACTTCCTTGATGACTTCGATCTTCTTGTCGCCGGCGGCGGCGAGAACGACCGTGAACTCGGTCTTCTCTTCGGCCGGAGCGGCGGCGCCGCCGCCAGCGGCCGGCGCAGCGGCGACAGCCACTGCGGCGGCAGCCGAAACGCCCCACTTCTCTTCGAGAAGCTTGGCGAGTTCAGCGGCTTCCAGAACCGTCAGCGACGACAGTTCTTCGACGATCTTTTCGAGATTGGCCATTGGTTGGGTCCTTTAGATAGGTTCGATGTGCGAAATTGCAATTGCCGGCCGTCAGGCCGCGTCTCTGTTGGCATAGGCCCCGAACACGCGCGCGAGCTTGGCCGCGGGCGCCGTCGAAAGCTGCGCGAGCTTGGTCGCGGGAGCCTGGATGAGGCCCACGAGCTTGGCGCGCAGTTCGTCGAGGGAAGGCATGGTCGCAAGCGACTTCACGCCGTCCGGGTTGAGGGCCGTCGCGCCCATGGCGCCGCCCAGGATCACGAACTTGTCGTGGTCCTTGGCGAATGCCACGGCCGCTTTCGGCGCCGCCACCGGATCGTCCGAATAGGCGATCAGGGTCGGGCCCTTCATCAGGGCGCCGATCGAGGCGACGTCGGTGCCGTCGAGAGCGATCTTGACCAGGCGGTTCTTGGCGACCTGCACTGTGGCCCCGGCGTCGCGCATCTGTGCGCGAAGCTTTTGCATCTGGGCCACCGTCAGGCCGGAGTAATGGGCGACGACGACGACCGAAGTCTTCGCAAAGACCCCGTTCAACGACGCTACCGCCTCTTTCTTCTCCGCTCTGTCCACGGTGCTCTTCTCCTTGAAAGCAACGGCCGAAGCCGCCGCTCTGCTGATTGCCGAAAACCTTGCGGTTCCCGGCGCCGTGTTCCTGTCCTCGCTGGAAGGCCCGGAGGGTCTTCCGTGGATCAGAGGGTTCGAACCAGATCAGGACTTTCCGTCGCCCCTTGCGAGGCGGCATTGGCCCGTAAATTCTGCTCTTCCCCGTCTATGCAGGCCGATTCGGCGCTGGCGGCGCCGTCTCTCGATTAAGCCGCGGGAAGCCCCGCGGCGCCGGCAGTCTCGGACAGGATATGACCGCAAGATCCGGAAAATCCGGGCCTTTCGGCCATGTCCGCCGCGCGCGCGACGTCTCCCGTTGCGGGAAGACGCCAGGCGAGCGGAAGATGAATTGGAACGGGGCCGCGATAGGCGGTCGGCCCCGGAGGGGTGTCTTTATCCGGTTCCGCCCCCCATGCCAAGGGGGCGGAGGATAAATTTTCAGAAAGTCAAGCCCCGACCGCCGGAGCGACCGAATTGACCTCGACCTTCACACCCGGGCCCATGGTCGACGAAATCGCCACGCGCTGGATGTAGGTCCCCTTGGCGCCCGTCGGCTTGGCCTTGGAGACGGCGTCGACGAAGGCCTTGATGTTCTCGACCAGCTTGCCCTCGTCGAACGAGGCCTTGCCGACCGTGCCCTGCACGATGCCCGCCTTCTCGACGCGGAACTCCACCGCCCCGCCCTTCGACGCCTTGACGGCGCCGGCGACGTCCATGGTCACGGTGCCGACGCGCGGGTTCGGCATCAGGCCGCGCGGGCCGAGCACCTTGCCGAGACGGCCGACGAGGCCCATCATGTCGGGCGTGGCGATGCAGCGATCGAACTCGATCTTGCCGCCCTGCACTTCCGCGACCAGCTCGTCCGCGCCGACGATGTCGGCGCCGGCAGCCTTGGCCTCATCGGCCTTCGGGCCACGGGCGAACACGGCGACCTTGAGCGTGCGGCCGGTGCCGTTCGGCAGATTGACCACGCCGCGGACCATCTGGTCGGCGTGCTTGGGGTCGACGCCGAGGTTCATGGCGATCTCGACCGTCTCGTCGAACTTGGCCTTCGCGCGCTCGCGCACGAGTTTCACGGCCTGGTCGATCGGATAGAGCTTGGTGCGCTCGATGCCCTCGCGGGACTTGATAATGCGCTTTCCGTGCGACATCGGCTTACTCCACCACCTGCAGGCCCATAGCGCGGGCGGAACCTTCGATCATCGACATGGCCGATTCGATGCTCGCGCAGTTCAGATCGACGATCTTCTTCTCCGCTATCTCGCGGATCTGCGCCTTGGTCACCTTGCCGACGACCTGGCGGCCGGGGGTTTTGGAGCCCGAGGCCGGCTTCTTGCCGATCTTGAGACCCACCGCCTTCTTCAGGAAGAAGGAGACCGGCGGCTGCTTCATCTCGAAGGTGAAAGAGCGGTCCTGATAGGCCGTGATGATGACGGGGATCGGCATCCCCTTTTCCATCTGCTGGGTCTTCGCGTTGAAGGCCTTGCAGAATTCCATGATGTTGAGGCCGCGCTGGCCGAGCGCCGGGCCGATCGGCGGCGAGGGATTGGCGGCGCCCGCGGGCACCTGCAGCTTGATATAGCCGGCGATTTTTTTCGCCATTTCGTTTCTCCAACGAATGACGACAGGCCGCGATCCGGAGACCGAAGCCCGCCATCGGTTGCAGTTCGTGGTCGGACATGACCTCCCGGATGGCTGCCGGGCATGTCTCCCACGGTGGTTTCGGGCGCGAGGCGCACGAAAAAAAGCCCGCGGTTCGACCGAGGGCTGCGGCGCTTATATTGAATCGGCGGCGAAACGCAACCGGAAATCCGGAAAAACGACAAGCCGGACCGCCGGGCCTCGGGCCATCCCGGCGATGGCGCCCCGCACCGCCCGGCGCCGCACGACATGCAGATCGAGACCCTGCCCTTGGCGGGCCTGACCGCGCCCTCGCTCGTCCGGCCGATCAAGATCGCCTGCATCGAGCGGGGCAGGATCGTCCGGAAAGCGGGACAGCTGGCGCAACGCCGGATGACGATCCTCCCCGCGGCCATCCGGTCGTTCGTCGGATAGGCGCCGGCGGCGCCGAAATATCGTCACGTTCCTGGCTACAAGAGCCCGCCCCGCCGCAATGTCGCGCGGGCTTGCCGAAGGATCACGATCATGTCCGGCGCATCCCGCGCCACGCTCACCCGGCGCGACTTCGGCCGCGCGCTGATCGCCGGGGCGGCGACCATAGCTGCGCCGGCCCTGCCGGCGGCGCGCGAACCCGTCCTCGACTTCGCCGTCGCGGGCGGCTGGTTCCACGGTCTGCGCGCCGCTCTGTCCGAGCTGGCGGTCGGCGAGCGGCTGCGGCTCGTCGCAGAACCCGAAAATCCCTATGACCGGAACGCTGTCGCGGTCTGGCGCGGATCGGTCAAGCTCGGCTACGTTCCGCGCGCCGCCAATGCGCCGCTCGCCCGCCTGCTGGCCGAAGGCGCGACGGTGGAGGCGGAGATCGCCCGCTTTTTCGGGGCGGCGCCGAAGGACCGCTGGCCCGACGATTTCGAGTTCACGAGCGTGATGGCGGGCGATCCCGTCATCCGCGCCACAAAATTGGTCTGAGGCCCCGCCTCAGACCTTCTCGACCTGCGCGAATTCCAGTTCCACCGGCGTTTCGCGGCCGAAGATCGACACCGCGACCTTGAGGCGCGAGCGGCCTTCGTCGACTTCCTCGACCTTGCCGTTGAACGAGGCGAAGGGTCCGTCGGCCACGCGCACCGTCTCGCCGATCTCGAAGGAGATCGAGGACTTCGGACGCTCGACGCCCTCGGCCACCTGCCCCTTGATCCGGTCCGCCTCGGCCTCCG
The DNA here is from genome assembly GCA_047605445.1 of Rhodoblastus sp. Classification (GTDB taxonomy): domain Bacteria; phylum Pseudomonadota; class Alphaproteobacteria; order Rhizobiales; family Beijerinckiaceae; genus JAJXWB01. The sequence goes on along the minus strand of JASGFP010000026.1, from coordinate 29,352 downwards.
AGATCGGCATCGGCTTGTTGTCGGCGCCGAGGAAGCCCGTGACCTTCGGCGTGTTCTTGATGAGGTGGTAGACCTGATCGGTCAGGTCGCATTTCACCAGCACGTAGCCGGGGAAGAACTTGCGCTCCGAATTGATCTTGCGGCCGCGCCGGACCTCGATCACCTGTTCGGTCGGCACCAGAACTTCCTCGAACTTGTCCGCCAGATTGCGCTGGGCGGCCTGTTCGCGAATGGATTCGGCGACCTTCTTCTCGAAGTTGGAATAGGCGTGGACGATGTACCAGCGGGTCGTCATGTGTGGTCCTTGGGCCGGTCAGCGGCCGAGGCTGAGCAGAAAGCCGACGATCAGGCGGAGCGTCTGGTCGACGGTGACGAAGAACAGCGACGCGACCACCACCATCGCCAGCACGAGGCCGGTCGTGATCAGGGTCTCCCGGCGCGACGGCCAGGTGATCTTCGCGCCTTCCGCGCGCACGTCCTGCAGGAACTGAAACGGATTGGCCATAAGCGTCTCGAACGGTTCGGCGCCTCCCCCTCCGCTGGCCCCGCCAGACGGCTCGATGACGACGCCGCAAAACAATCGCGGCGCGGGACCGGGAGGTCGCGCGCCACGGGGCTCTCATAGCCGATCGCGTTCCGCCCGCCAAGTAAAAACCGCGCGAGCCCGCGCCGCCCGGCCCGCGACAAGCCAAAAAAGCCTTGGCGGCGGGACGAATCGCGGCCCGGCGCGCTAGACAATGGCCCGGAGCCGGACCCCGCCATGACAGACGCAAGCGACAGACTGACCGCCGCGCGCATCGTCGCGCTTCTCGCCTGGTATGGCCTCGCCACGCTCGCCGGCGGCGTGATCTTCGCCCTGCTCATGCGGCTGGCGACCCTGCTCGGCCCCGGCGTCCTGTTCTACCGCGGCCTCGCCGCGCTCGCCGTCGCCGCGGCCGCCCTATTCGTCGTCTCGGCGCTCGTCCTGCCGAAACTCGCCCGCGCCCTGCCCCTGCGCGCTGACGATTCCATCGGCGGCGCCATCGTCGCGGCCTGCGTGCTGGGCGCGGCCTTCGTGCTCGGCCCGGTGACCGTCGACCGTTCGATTTCCGTCTTCATGCTCTCGCAATTCGAGCAGGCCGGGAAGCCGCTGACCGTTGACGAAATACGCGAAAAATTCGTCCAGACCTATGTGGTCGACTGGGACCAGATGGAGCGGAGGGTGAAAGAGCAGCAGGTCTCTGGCAATCTCGAACCCGCCGCAGGCGGCTGGACGCTGACGCCGCAGGGCCGCCGCTTTATGGAGGTCGCGCGCTGGATGTCCTGGCTGGTCGACGCGGACCCGCGCTTCGTCGGGCGCAAGTGATCCGCTGAAAGCCTTGCGAACAAAACAGGAAACATGATTGCCTCGGGACGCCCCCTGATTCGGACGCGCCCGTTGAACGCCACGCAGCCCGCCTATCTCGACACGCTCAACGACGGCCAGCGCGCGGCTGTCGAGCATGGCGTCCGAGCCGGCGACGCCGCGCCCGGCGAGCCGCTGCTGGTGATCGCCGGCGCGGGCTCGGGCAAGACCGCTACGCTCGCCCATCGCGTCGCCCATCTCATCGTCAACGGCGCGGATCCCCGCCGCATCCTGCTGATGACTTTTTCTCGCCGCGCGGCGAACGAGATGACGCGCCGCGTCGAAACCATCGCGGCCCGCGCGCTTGGGCGGGAGGCCGGCATACTCGCGGGCGGGCTCGACTGGGCGGGCACCTTCCACGGCATTGGCGCGCGCATGTTGCGCGACTACGCGGGCCAGCTCGGCCTCGATCCCGCCTTCACCATCCACGATCGCGAGGATTCCGCCGATCTGATGAATCTCGTGCGGCACGAACTCGGCTTCTCGCAGACCGAGAAGCGCTTTCCGCTGAAGGGAACGTGTCTCGCCATCTATTCGCGCTGCGTGAACGCCCAATGCGACCTCGACGACGCGCTGGCGCAGCACTTTCCGTGGGTCACAGGCTGGTCGCAGCAATTGCGCGCGCTGTTTGCGGCCTATGTCGAGGCCAAGCAGAAGCAAAACGTGCTCGATTACGACGACCTGCTGCTCTACTGGGCCCAGGCCGCAGGCGAGCCGGCGCTGGCCGACGACATGGGCGGGCGCTTCGACCATGTTCTGGTCGACGAATATCAGGATACCAACAGATTGCAGGCGGCGATCCTGCTGGCGCTGAAGCCCGACGGCAAGGGCCTCGCCGTCGTCGGCGACGACGCGCAATCCATCTACTCGTTTCGCGCAGCGGAGGTGAGGAACATCCTCGATTTTCCGCGCAGCTTCACGCCGCCTGCGAAAATCGTGACGCTCGACCGCAACTATCGTTCGAGCGGGCCGATTCTGGCCGCCGCCAACGGCGTGATCGGCGAGGCGAAGGAACGCTACGCCAAGGATCTGTGGACCGACCGAGACAACGGCCCAAAGCCGAAACTCGTCATCCTGCGCGACGAAGCGGATCAGGCCCGCTACATCGTCGAGCGCGTGCTGGCGGCGCGCGAATGCGGCGCGACTCTGAAGCAGCAGGCGGTCCTGTTCCGCACCTCGCACCATTCCGGCCCGCTGGAAGTGGAGCTTGTCCGCCGCAACATTCCCTTCGTGAAATTCGGTGGCCTGAAATTCCTCGATTCCGCGCATGTGAAGGACCTGCTGGCGCTGCTGCGCTTCGCCGAGAATCCGCGTGATCGGGTCGCGGGCTTCCGGCTCATGCTGCTCGTGCCCGGCGTCGGCCCGACCTCGGCGCAGCGCGCGCTCGACCGTATGGCCGAAGCCCCCGATCCGCTCGACGCGCTCGCCCGCGCGCCCGCCCCGCCGCGCGCGGGCGAGGACTGGAAGACGTTCGTCACGACGCTCGCGAACCTGCGTGAAAAGAGCGCGGGCTGGCCGGGCGAGATCGGCCTGGCCCGTGATTGGTACGAGCCGCATCTCGAGCGCCTGCACGAAGACGCCGTCGCGCGCCGCGCCGACCTCCTCCAGCTCGAGCAGATCGCGGGCGGCTACGCGAGCAGAGAAAAATTTTTGACCGAACTCACGCTCGATCCGCCCGACGCAACCAGCGACGAGGCCGGCCCGCCGCACCGCGACGAGGATTATCTCATCCTCTCCACCATCCATTCCGCCAAGGGGCAGGAATGGAAACAGGTCTTCGTGCTGAACGCGGTCGACGGCTGCATTCCGAGCGACCTCGGCGCGGGCTCTTCGCAGGAGATCGAGGAGGAGCGCCGGCTGCTCTATGTCGCGATGACGCGCGCGAAGGATGACCTGCACGTGCTGGCGCCGCAGCGCTTCTTCACCTACGGCCAGGCCGCGCAGGGCGACCGGCACGTCTATGCGTCGCGCACGCGCTTCATCCCGAAACACCTGCTCGACCGTTTCGAGCACACGAGCTGGCCGCGCTATGCGCCAGCGGGCAAGGCCCAGGCCGCGCCGCAAGTGCGCGTGGACATCGCCGCAAAGATGCGCCAGATGTGGCGGTAAGGCGATTCAGATGCACGAACCCGGCGGCGATGGGCGCCTCCCCTCCCCCTTGCGGGGAGGGAGGAGGCCCGAGCAATTCGACTTGCCCGCGTCATTCCGCAAACCCAACCGGATCGACGCAGCAAACCAGCATCCGCGCCATGCGCATCCGCGCATCGACAATCCGCAAGGCGCTCGCCTAATTTCGCATTGGCGCGAAGGGAGGCGCCGCGCCTGCGCGCCGAGGACGACACCGACGACAAATCGCATCTCGCGCCGCTGCTCGCCACGCTGGCCATGCAGACGCTCGCCACCACGGCCGCCTTCTCCGTGCCCGCCGTCGCGCCCGCCATCGCGCGCGATCTGAACCTGCCCGGCGCGCTCATCGGTTTCTTCCCCGCGATGGTCTACGGCGTCGGCGTCATCTCCTCGCTCTATTCGCCCTCCTTCATCCTGCGCTTCGGCGCCGTGCGCGTTATCCAGGCGGTCATGGCGGCGGTCTGCGTCATGCTCGGAGTCTGCGCGCTCGGCACGGCCGGCGCCATAGCCGCGGGCGCGGCATTGCTCGGCCTCGCCTATGGCTCGACGGCGCCGGCGAGCGCGCATCTGCTCGTGCCGCGCACGCCGCAGCGCGTCTACAATCTCGTCATGTCCATCCGGCAGGCGGGCCTGCCACTCGCCGGCATTCTCGCGGGCGTGCTGATGCCGCCGATGACGTTGGCCTTCGGCTGGCGCACCGCGCTCGCAGCCCAGATCCCGACCTCGCTCGCCCTGCTCGTCGCCCTCGAATTCGTGCGGCGCAGATGGGATGTGGGCCTTCGGCCGGGCTATCCCCTGTTCGCCGGCGCGCTGACGCAGCCGCTGCGCCTGCTGCGGCAGGACGCCGCCATCCGGCGCCTCACGCTCATGAGCTTCGTCTTCACCGGCGCGCAGCTCTGCTTCATCTCCTTCATGACCGTGCATCTCACGCAGAGCGCGGGCTTCGATCTGGTGACGGCGGGCTGGACGCTCGCCGCCTATCAGGGCGCGGCGCTCGTCAGCCGCCCCCTGCTCGGCTGGGTCGCCGACAAATATGTTTCACCGATGCTCCTGCTGGCGGCGCTCGGCTTCATGATGTGCGCGTCCGCCGCGCTCTGCGCCCTGTTCGCGCCGACATGGCCGGGCGCGGGCATTCTCGCGGTCTGCCTTGCGGCGGGTTTCAGCGCATCGGGCTTCACCGGCCTCGCCTATGCCGAATTCGCCCGCCTCGGCGGCGCCGCGCGCACGCAGGCGACGGGGCTCGGCTCGGCGGCCATGTTTGCGGGCGTGCTCGTGCTGCCGCCGCTGTTCGGCCTGTCCGCGACGGCGACGCACGCCTTCGCCCTGCCCTATGCCGCGCTCGCGGTGGCGACCTTTGCGGCCAGCGTCATGGTCTGGCGCGGCGCGCGAAGCTGATCGAGCGCGGTCGCCCTTGTAGCCTGCCGCTATTCCCGCGAAGATCGGGCGCATGAACGCCATTCTCGGATTGCTGTTCGTCCTCTGGTGCGCGGCGGGCCTGATCGTCGCCGGCGGTTTCGCCGCGCGCGGCGCCGATGTCGCGCTCGGCGAGCCCGCTTCGCTCACGCGAGGCGCGCGCCTTCTGCTCCTGCCCGGCGCCTTCCTGCTCTGGCCGGTCGTGCTCTGGCGCTGGCTGCGCGCGGAGCGCGCGGCGTGACGCGCGGCCAACGCCTCATCCATCGCTGGCTCTGGCCCGCGCTCGCGCTCGTCGTCGCAGGCCTGTTCGTCACCGCGCTCGTCACCCGCCCGCCGCCCGACCCGCCCGCGCAGGAGCAGAAGCAATGAGCGCGGGCTTTCAGGCCATAGGCTGGAACCGCAGCAAGATCGTCTACGATTGCATCCTGCTCGCCGGCGTCATCCTCTATATCGGCGGAGCGATCGCGCTCGACTGGCGCAAGGCGCCGCCGCAAAACGCCGCCGATCTCTGCGGTCTGTGGATCCGCGCCTCCGGCGGCTGCGCTTTCCTGATGCTGACTCTGCTCCTGTGCATCGGCCCGCTCGCGCGCCTGTCGCGGGTCTTTCTGCCGCTGCTCGCGAACCGCCGCCACTTCGGCGTGCTGACGTGCATCGTCGCGCTCACGCACTTCGCCGCCGTGCTCGGCTGGTACATAGCCGACGGCCATCCCTTCAATCTCTTCGTCGAACTGACGAAGTGGAGCGACTATTCCTCGTTCTCGACGATTTCGTTCAAGGCCTACGGCTTCGTCGCGCTGCTCATCTTGCTGCTGCTCGCCGCCACCAGCCACGATTACTGGCTCGCGTTTCTCACGCCGCGCGTGTGGAAGCAGATGCACATGCTCGCCTACGCAGCCTTCGGCCTCGTGACGATACATGTGGCGAAGGGCCTGCTGCAGGACGAGCGCAGTCCGTGGATCGCGGCGTATTTTGCGGGCTGTTTCATTCTCGTCGCCGCCCTGCACATCGTCGCCGGCTGGCGCGAGGCGCTCGTGGACGCAGGCGAGGCGCCGCGCGAGGGATGGATACGAATCGGCCCGCCCTCCTCCATCCCGGATAAGCGCGCCCGCATTGTCGCGACGCCGGGCGGCGAGCGCATCGCCATTTTTCGCGACGGCGACGAGATCGGCGCGGTGACAAACCTCTGCGCGCATCAAAACGGCCCGCTCGGCGAAGGCCGCATCGTCGACGGCTGTATCGTCTGTCCGTGGCACGGCTACGAATATCGGCTGAGCGACGGCTGCGCGCCGCCGCCTTTCAAGGAAAAGCTCGCGACTTATCCGCTGCGGCTGAACGAGGGCATGGTTGAAGTCGATCCGCGCCCGCTGCCGCCGGGCACGGCCGCCGCGATCCGCATCGCATGAGCCGTCAGTCCCGGCGCTGCCCGACCGTGCGCGGCGCGACATCAGGTTTCAACCGCCAGTCCGGCCCGAAATCGGCCAGCCGATGGAAGAACAGCGGCGTCTCGCTCTCAATGCCACGCAGCCGCGCTGCATAGTCGGCGAGATAGGCGGCGCGCGTTTCCGCTTCCACATAATTGACGGAATGCGCGACGAACGGCGCGAGCACGTCGAAGCCGGTATAGGCGAGCGTCCCGTTTTGCAGGGGCCACAGAATGACGTCGAGATCGCCGACCAGCCCATCGGGCGCGCACATGCCGGGATAGGCCCCCGTCGAGGTCGCGATCATCGCGCGCCGCCCGCGGAGCCCGCCGGTGTCGTAACGTTTGCCGGCGCCATAGGCGACGCCGTTGACCAGTACGCGGTCGAACCAGCCCTTCATGATCGCGGGAACGGAGAACCACCAGAGTGGAAATTGCAGGATCAGGAAATCGCACCACACCAGCTTGTCGATTTCCGCCTTGATGTCGTCGGCGAACAGATCGTTGGCCTGCGCGTGCTTCTGCTCGCGGTCGTATTGCAGATGATCGGGAAAGCGGCGGCCCCTGAAATCCGCCGCGCGCGCCACGGGATCGAATTTCTGGGCGTAGAGATCGGACACGCGGACGTCATGCCCGCCGGCCTCGAGCGATGCGCGCGCCGCCGCCAGCATCGCCGCGTTGAAGGATTTCAGCTCGGGCTGCGCATAGACGATCAGGACTTTCATGAAGCTCACCGCCCCGCGAATTTCGGAGCGCGTTTCTCGACGAAGGCCGCAGCGCCCTCGCGCAGATCCTGCGTGCGGAAGGCGGCCGCCTGATCGACCGCCTCGCGCTCGAGCGTTTCCGACAATCCCGCATCCCACGCGGCGTCGAACTGCGCCTTGATGGCGGCGATCGACAACGGCGGTCCGGCCGCCAGCTTCTGCGCGAGCGCCATCGCCTCGTCCATCAGAACGGCGTCGTCGACGCATTTCCAGACGAGCCCCCATGCCGCCGCCTGTTCGCCGGACAAAGCCTCGCCCGTGAGCGCCAGCGCTCGCGCCCGCGCGACGCCGATAGCGCGCTGGAGAAGCAGCGATGTGCCGCCGTCGAGCGTCGCGCCGAGCCGCACGAAGGAGAGAATGAATTTCGCGGAGCGCGCGGCGATCACGATGTCGCCGGCAAGCGCAATGCCGACGCCCGCGCCGGCGGACGGCCCGTTGACGGCGTTGACGATCGGCTTGGGCGAGGCGCGCATCTTCTCGATGACGGGCGTCAGATGAGACCGCATCGTGTCGGCTATTCCTTCGCCCATGTCGAAAGTCTCGCCGCCGAATTGCGCGCCCGCGCAAAAGCCCTTGCCGGCGCCGGTCAGCAGGATCGCGCGCACTTGCGGGTCGGCGACAGCCGCGTCCAGCGCGGCGTCGAGTTCGCTCAGCATGCCCCAGGCGAGCGCATTATATTGCGCGGGATTGTTGAGGGTGAGCACGGCGACGGCGTCCCGCCGTTCAGAAATCAACATGGACATGCGTGTTCCTCCCGCGCAGGCATTTGCATAAACCGGACGCTCGGTTTAATTATTGGCCACAATGAGCGCGCCGTCCAGAGCGCCCCGGAGGAGACATGAACGTTCAGGCGCGCGGCGCGACCGCGGAATTCCGCTATCCCGATCCCGCGTCCCTGCCCGAACATCTCGTGCAGATGCGCGACCAGGTGCGCCGCTTCGTCGAGCAGAACGTCCTGCCCAACGGCGAGGAATGGGAGCGCGCCGGCAAGATACCACGGGAAATCTACCGACAGATGGGAGCGCTCGGCCTGCTCGGCATGCGTTACCCGACTGAATATGGCGGGACCGATCTCGGTCCCCTCGCCTCGATGGTCTTCGCCGAAGAACTCGGTCGCTGCACCTTCGGCGGCTTCACCTCCTCCATTCTCGTTCACACCGACATGTCGGCCGGCCATATCGTGCTGCGCGGCACGGCGGAACAGAAGGCTAAATATCTGCCGCGCATCGTCGCCGGCGAAATCGTCTGCTCGATCTGCGTGACCGAAGCACACGCCGGCTCCGATGTCGCGGGCCTGAAGACGCGCGCCCGCCGCGACGGCGACGACTGGATCATCGACGGCTCGAAAATGTTCATCACCAACGCGGTCTACGGCGACCTTCTCATCGTCGCCGCGCGCACGGACCCGGAGGCCAAGGGCAGCCGCGGCATCTCTCTGTTCATCGTCGAGCGCAACACGCCGGGCGTCTCGGCGGTGAAACTCGAGAAACACGGCTGGCTCTGTTCCGACACGGCGGCGCTCACCTTCGACAATGTGCGCGTCTCGAGAGACGCGCTGCTCGGCGAGGTCAACAGGGGTTTCTACTCGATCATGGACACGTTCCAGAACGAGCGCATCTGCATCGGCGGCATCTGCGCCGGCGAAAGCGCGAAGGCGATCGAATTGACTGTCGACTACGTCAAGACGCGCCGCGCGTTTGGCGGAACACTGTGGGACCAGCAGGGCGTGCGCCAGAAACTCGCGAGCCTCGCGAGCAAGACCGCCGCCGCCCGCGCGCTCGCCTATCAGGCGGCGGAACTGGCTGCCGAAGGCAGGGATTGCGTGCGGGAGGTCTCGATGGTCAAGGCGCTCTCGCCCGAGGTTCTGCACGAGGTCGTGCACGGCTGCCTGCAATTGCACGGCGGCACGGGCTTCATGCGCGGGACGCCGATCGAGCGCATGGCCCGCGACGCCCGCGTGCTGACCATCGGCGGCGGCGCGACGGAAGTGATGCTGGAGGAAGTGGCGAAACGGATGTGACGGTCAGCTCTTGGCGGCGATCCGCAACGCCGGCTTCATCCCGCCCTTGTCCGGCGCGAAGCCGTTGAAGAACAGGTCCGTCGCAATCTGCGCCAGATCGCGCGGCTTCACCTGCCCCTTAGCGTCGTACCAGGTGTAGGTGTAGTTGATCATGCCGAACAGCATCATCGTATAGACCTTGCGCGTCTTGGGCGTCACGAGGCCGCGCGTGTCGGCAGCCACGATGGCCTCGCCGACGAGATCGACGATCTGCTTTTCGACCGCGTGTATCTGCTTCTGCTCGGCGCGGCTCAGCGCGCCGAGATCGTTGAGCAGGATCGTCTGCTCGTCCGGCGAGCGCGCGTTCGATTCCACGAAGGCCGCGATGATCCGCTGCAGGCGCACGACGGGATCGCCTTCGTGCGCCGCAGCCTCGGTCAGCGTCTCCAGGAGATCGCGCACCAGCGAATCCATCATCGCGAACAGGATCGCTTCCTTGGACTCGAAATAGTGGTAGATCGCGCCGCGCGACAGATCGCAGGCCTTCACGAGATCGCCGATCGAGGTGCGCTCGTAGCCGTGGGTTGCAAAAAGACGCGCGGCCTTCTTCAATATCCCGAGCTGGATGCCCTCGTAATTCGCCGATCGTGTGCGCGCCATCTTCGTCCGCTCGTCCGCCCGCAAATCGCGCGGGAAAGGACGCCTTATAAATCGGTCGTGGACAACAATCAAAATAGTTGAACGGTCGTCCGGTTTATATTAGATCTAGAGCGCTGGCCACAAGAGCGATGACGCCGAGACAGGTCAGGAGGGAACGGATGAGAGAGGTTCAGGCCGACGCCGTGGTCATCGGCGCTGGCGCGGGAGGTTTGTGCGCCGCCGCGCGTCTCGTGCATCAGGGCTTCACGCCGATCCTCGTCGAAGCGCGCGAGAAAGTCGGTGGCCGCGCCACCACCAGTGTCATCGACGGTTTCGTCGTCAACGAGGGCGCGATCGCGCTCGAAGTCGGCGGCGTTTTCGAGGAGACGTTCCACCTCGTCGGCGCGCCGCTCGACCTGCGTTTCCCGGAGCCGGCCTCGGCCTTCTATCTCGATCACAAGGTCGTCGACGTCGGCAAGGGCGGCTGGGGCTTCCTGCTCGGTCAGATGACCAAACAGGCCGCGCGCATTCTCGAAAAATTCGCGGAAGCCCGCACCGGCGCCTTGCCCGACGGCCGCCAGTCCACCGCCGAATGGCTCTCGACCTTCACCAGCAACGAGAACGTTCACGCTATCTTCCGCAATCTCTGCGCGGCGATCTTCGCCTGCAACGCAGACGAATTGCCGGCGCGCGCCTTCCTCACCTATTTCGTCCGCAAGGGCGCGTTCAAGCGCTTCGGATTCTGTCCGCAGGGCACGATCGGCGTCTGGCAGGCGCTTGCCGACGCCATCGCCAGCCGCGGCGAGGTCTGGCTATCGTCGCCCGTGCAATCCATCGAGATCGAGAACGGCGCCGTGCGCGGCGCAATCGTGCAGCGCGACGGCGAAACGATCCGCATCGTCACCGATTGCATCGTCAGCAACGCCGGCCCCAAGGGAACCCTGGCGCTCGCCGGCGCCGACGCCTTCGCGCCGGACTATGCGCAGCGCGTTTCGGACCTGCGCCCGGCCGCCAACATCGTCTACAATTTCGCCAGCCGCGAACCTCTGTTCAACGCGCCGGGCATCGTCACTTTCGGCAAGACGCGCCGTCTCTGCAATCTCGCCAACATGACCGCGGCCTGCCCCGAACTCGCCCCGCCCGGCTGGCATCTCTACGTCGCCTACGCCGTGCCGAAGCCTGCGCTCGGCGATTTCGACAGCGAGGCGGAGACGGCGCTGGGGCTCGAGGATCTGCGCGAGCAGTTTCCCGGATTCGACGAGAAGACGAAGATGCTGTCGGTCCGCGTCATGCGCGACGAATGGCCGGCGCAGCGCGCCTGCGCCGGCTACGATCTCCCGCGCGAGACGGGCGTGCGCGGCCTGTGGCAGGTCGGCGACGCCGTGAAGGATTACGGCAACGGCGGCACGCAGGCCTGCGCGGAAACGGCCAAGCTCGTCGTCGACGCCATTGTCGCGCAACGCGCCGCCGCGCGCCAGCCGGCGCTCTGACGCATGGCCTCCGCGCCGATGATCGAGTTCCGCAACCTGCAGGTCGTCTACGACGACGCGATCGAGGCGGTGCGCGACGTCAGTTTGCAGGCGGAAAAGGGCGCCCTCGTCGCGCTGCTCGGCTCCAACGGCGCCGGCAAGAGCACGATGCTCAAGGCCATGTCCGGCATTCTCTATGCCGAGGAAGGCAAGATCGACAACGGCTCGATCCATCTCGAAGGCGCCGACATCGGCGCGCTCGCGCCCGACGAGATCGTGCGGCGCGGCGTGGTGCACGTTCCCGAGGGACGGCGTATTTTTCCCGCGCTGACGGTCGAGGAGAATCTGCAGGTCGGCGGCTTCACGACATCGGCGTCGCTCGCGCGCGAGCGCCGCGACCAGGCTTTCGAACTCTTTCCGCGCCTCGCCGAACGCCGCGACCAGATCGCCGGCTATATGTCGGGCGGCGAACAGCAGATGCTGGCGATCGCGCGCGGCCTGATGAGCGGCCCGCGGCTGCTGGCGCTCGACGAGCCCTCGCTCGGCCTTGCGCCGCTCATCATCGATCGCATTTACGAAGTCATCCTCGATCTCAAGAAAAAGCTCGACCTGACCGTGCTGCTGGTGGAGCAGAACGCCGCGCGCGCGCTGGAAATCGCCGACTACGGTTACATTCTCGAGAACGGCCGCATCGTGCTCGACGGTCCCGCCGACAAGCTTTCGCGCAACGAGGACGTGCAGGAATTCTACCTCGGCGCAGGCCAGTCCGGCGCGAAAAAGTCGATGCGCGACGTCAAGCATTACAAGCGCCGCAAGAGGTGGCTGTCGTGACCGCGCCGCTCCTGCAACTCGACATGCTGACCAAGGCCTTCGGCGGCCTCAAGGCCGTGTCCGACGTCAGCTTCGAGGTCGCGCGCGGCGAGATCTGCAGCGTCATCGGGCCGAATGGCGCAGGCAAGACGTCGCTGTTCAATCTCGTCAGCGGCGTGCTGCGGCCCTCGGGCGGGCGCATCGTCTTCGACGGCGCCGACATCACGCGCGAACGGCCAGCCAATTTCGCGCGCCGCGGCATCGGCCGCACTTTCCAGAATCTCGCCCTGTTCAAGCATGGCACTGTCGTCGAGAACATTCTCGTCGGCCGCCACATCCATACGAAGTCGAGCGTGCTGGAGGCGGCGGTTTTCTTCGGCCGCACGCGCCGCGAAGAGATCGCCTCGCGCGAGAAAGTCGAAGAGATCGTCGAATTTCTGGAAATCGAGAATATCCGCAACGCGATCGTCGGCCAGCTCTCCTATGGACAGCAGAAGCGCGTGGAGCTCGCCCGCGCGCTCGCCTGCGAGCCGAAACTGCTGCTGCTCGACGAAATGGTGTCAGGCATGAACCAGGAGGAGACGGAGGACATCGCGCGTTTTGTGCTCGACATACGCGACGAACTTGGCGTCACCGTGCTGATGATCGAGCACGACATGCGCGTGGTCATGGATATTTCCGACCATGTGCAGGTGCTGAATTTCGGCCAGCGCATCGCCGGTGGAACGCCGGACGAGGTACGCAACGATCCGGCTGTGCTCGACGCCTATCTCGGCCGTCGCGGCCGGCCTTCCGAAGCCGCGGGGGAGGCTGCCCATGCGCTCTGACGGCCCCGAAAGCCTCGCTGCGCGCCGGCAGGCTTGCGACATCGCCCTGCCGCAGCTTTTGCGCCTGCGCGCCGACGCGCATCCAGACGCGCTCGCCATCCGCGAGAAGGAGCACGGGGTCTGGAAGAGATTCTCGTGGGCGCAATATTACGAGACCGCGCGCCTCGTCGCCTTCGGCCTGCAATCGCTCGGCCTGACGCGCGGCGACCGCGTCGCCATCGCCAGCGAAAACACGCCGGAATGGTACTACGCCGACCTCGGCGCCGAAATGCTCGGCGCGCCCGTGATCGGCATCTATCCCACCAATCCCTGGCCTGAACTGCAATATATCGTGCGCCATTGCGGCGCGCGCGTTGTTTTCACCGGCGATCAGGAGCAGACTGACAAGGTGCTCGACGCCATGGCCAATGGCGAGGGTCTGGCCGCGGTCGACGCCATCGTCTGCATCGACATGAAAGGCATGCGCAACTACGCCGACACGCGCCTCATGTCTTTCGACGCGCTGCTGGCCCGCGGCCGCGCGTGGCGCGGCGAACATGACGGCGCCGACGCTGCGCTCGACCGCGAGATCGACGCGGCGAAGCCCGACGATGTCGCCATCATGGTCTATACATCGGGCACGACCGGCCCGCCCAAGGGCGCGATGCTGAGCCATCGCAATCTCGTCTACGCCGCCGACCGCTACGCGAAGGCGACCGGGCTGGAGACGCCGCGCTTCGAGACCATCTGCTACCTGCCGCTCTGCCACGTCGCGGAGCGCTGCTATTCCATGGTCATGCAGCTCGTGGTCGGCGGCGTCGTGAATTTCGCCGAATCCATCGACACGGTCGCCGCCAACGTGCGCGAGATCGCGCCGCTCGCTTTCGTCGGCGTGCCGCGCATCTACGAGAAGATGCAGCAGAACTTCATGTTCCGGTTGAGCGACAGCAACTGGCTGCAACGCAGGGCGGCGGACTGGTCGTTGAAGCGCGGGCGCATCCTCTCCGATCGTCGCCAGAGAGGAGAGACGGGCGTTGCCGACCGGCTCGAATTCGGCCTGCACTGGCTGCTGCTCTTCCGCAACATGCAAAAGCATCTCGGGCTCGACCGCAGCCGCGTGCGCTTGTGCGGCGGCGCGGCCGTCTCGCCGGAGACGATCCGCTTCTTCGATATTATCGGCATTCCCGTCGCGCAGGGCTACGGCCTCACCGAATGCGGCGGCGTCGGCTTCATGCAGGCGGGCGAGGCCATGCGCATCGGCGGGGCGGGTCTCGCGATCGAGGGAACCGAGTGGAAGCGGCTCGACGACGGCGAGATCGTCATCCGCAGCCCCGGCGTTTTCAAAGGCTACTTCCTCGACGATTCCGCATCGAAGGCGACGGTCGACGACGACGGCTGGCTGCATTCCGGCGACATCGTCGAAGTGCTCGACAATGGCGAGATCACGGTCGTCGACCGCAAGAAGGCGATCATCATCACCGCAGGCGGCAAGAATATCGCGCCCTCTGAAATCGAAAATTCGCTTAAGGACACCGGGCTCATCAAGGAGGCCATCGTCGTCGGCGAAGGCCGCAAGTTCCTGGGCGCGCTCATCCAGATCGACTACGACAGCGTGGGCCGCTGGGCGCGCGGCAAGGGGCTGGCCTACACGAACTACAAATCGTTGTCGCAACTGCCCGAGACGGTCGAACTGATAGAGGGCCTCGTGCGCGAGACGAACGGCAAATTCGCGCGCGTCGAGAACATCCGCAAATTCGTGATCCTCGACAAGGAGCTGGATCACGACGACGGCGAACTGACCGCGACCCAGAAAGTGCGTCGGTCCATCATCAACAAGAAGTTCCAGCGCGAACTGCAGACGATCTACGGGGCCGAGGCATGAAATTGTTTGCCGACCTTCTGGCTTCGGGCGTCGCCATCGGCGCCATCTACGGCCTGATCGCGATGGGCTTTGCGGTCATCTACAAATCGACCGGCCTGGTGAATTTCGCGCAGGGCGAAATGTCGATGATAACGGCCTATGTCGCCTGGACGATCTCGACCACGCTGACCGGAAATCCCTTCGTCGTCATCGCCGGCGCCATCGTCTTCGCCATGCTGTTCGGCCTGCTCGTCGAGCGTTTCGTCACGCGCCCGATGCTGGGCGAGCCGATCTTCTCCACCGTGCTCGTCACCGTCGCGCTCGCCGTCATCCTGCGCTCGCTCATCACGCTGATCTGGGACGCCTATCCGCACGCGCTCAATCTGGGCGTGGGCCGGGATGTCGTGCAGGTCGCCGGCGTCAGCCTGCGCGGCGCGCAGGTCGCCGCCGTCGTCACGCTCCTCGCCATCATGGCTGCCTTCTACCTCTTCTTTCGCTACAGCAAGTTCGGCGTCGCCATGCGCGCGGTGGCGGCCGACGACCGCACAGCGCTGCTGATGGGCGTGTCCGCAGCGCGTATCCACGCCATCGCCTGGGCCTGTTCGTCGGTCATCGCGGGCATCGCCGGCGTGCTGTTCGCGCTGGTCTACGATCTCTCGCCCGCGATGTTCCAGATCGGCCTCAAGTCCTTTCCGGCGACGATACTGGGCGGGCTCGATTCCGTCATCGGCTCTGGTTTCGGCGGCATCATCATTGGCGTGGTCGAGAACATGGCCGGCGGCTATGTCGGCTCGGGACTGAAGGATGTCGCGGGCTTCCTCGTCATCATCGTCATACTCATGGTGCAGCCGTTCGGCCTGTTCGGCGAACGCGAGATCGTGAGGGTCTGATGCGCAGCGGCGACTTCAAGGAAACCTACGCCGATCTCGTCGTCCTCACGGACTCGCGCCTCGTCTGGGCATGGGCCGTCATTCTCGTCTTGACGCTCGCCGCCGCGCCTTTCGTGGTCAACGCCTATGTGCTCTCTCTGCTCACGCTGGTGCTCATCACCGTCACCGGCGCGCTCGGCCTCAACCTGCTCACCGGCCTCACCGGCCTGATCTCGCTCGGCCACGCCGGCTTTCTGCTGCTGGGCGCCTATGGCTATGCGATCGTCGTCGCCAAGCACCATCTGCACCCCGCGCTCGGCTTCGCCGCGGCTGGCGTCGCGCCCGCGCTGTTCGCCATCGTCGTCGGCCTGCCCTCGCTGCGCCTGCGCGGCCTCTATCTCGCCATCACCACGCTGGCTTTCTCCTACATCATTTCCGATCTCATTCTGGAGGCGAAGTCGATCACCGACGGCGCGCGCGGCATCACCGTGCAGCGGCCGGAAATGTTCGGGCTGGATTTCTCGAGCGACCAGTCTTTCGCCCTGCTCTGCCTCGCCGTCGCGGCGCTCGCGCTGTTCGCCTGCCTCAACATCGCCCGCAGCCGCATCGGGCGCGCCTTCATGGCTATTCGCGACAACGACATCGCCGCGCGCACCATGGGCGTCAATCTGCAATCCTTCAAACTCTACGCCTTCATGACCAGCGCCTTCATCACCGGCGTCGCCGGCGCTCTCATGGGCATCTATCTCAGCTTCGTCAGCGTCGAAGGCTTTCCGTTCCTGTTCAGCATCGAGGCGCTCGCCATCCTCATCGTCGGCGGCCTCGGCTCGGCGCTGGGCGCGGTGCTCGGCACGGTTTTCATCGTGCTGCTGCCGGAAGTCATCCGCATCCTGTTCGGCTGGTTCGGCGGCGCTCTGGAAAGCGTGCTGTCGACCGGCGTGCACGAGGTCAAGAGCATCGCCTATGGCGTGGCGATCATCCTGTTTCTTCGGTTCGAGCCGCGCGGCGTTGTGGGCGTGTGGCGCGACGCCAAGCGGCTGTGGACGCACTGGCCGCTCAAATATTGAAGTCCAACCAAGAAGAGGGGAGGAAAGCATGCGACACCTGATAGCGACTGCGCTTGCCGCTTTCGCGCTGCACGGCGCGCCGGCGCTCGCCGCCGAACAGGGCGTGACCGATACCGAAATCCTGATCGGCGAGGTCGATCCCTTCACGGGCCCGCCGGCCCTGCTCGGCAAGGCCCATTCGAGCGGATTGAAGATCGCCTTCGACGAGGCCAACGAGACCGGAATCAACGGCCGCAAGGTCAAAGTGGTCTCGGAAGACGACGGCTATGTCACCGCGCGCACGCTGCAGGGCCTGCGCAAGGTGATCGACGTCGACAAGGTCTTCGCCATCACCGGCATTTCCGGCTCCGGCCAGACGATCGCCGCCATGCCGGTGCTCGAAAAGTCGGGCGTGCCGACGCTCATCTCGACAGCGCCGGTGTCGCAGGTCTTCGAGCCCGCTCGCAAGAATGTTTTCGCGCTCGGACAGCTCTATCCCGAGGGCATCCGGAAGCTGACCGCCTTTCTCGCCGACAAGTTCCCTGGCAAGAAATGGGGCATCGTCACGCAGGACGACGACTATGGCCTGCTGGTGCACGAAGGCTTCGACGCCATCGTCAAGGAAAAGAAGCTCAACGTCGTCTATTCCGGCAGCTACAAGAAGGGGCAGACGGATTTCGCCTCCGACATGCTGCGGCTTAAGGATTCCGGCGCCGAAGTCTTCCTCGCCGGCGGCATCATTTCCGAGAACGTGGCGATGATCAAAGAGCTGGAAAAACTGGCCTACAAGCCCGCCATCGGCATCTTCTGGCCCGGCCGCATCGAAGTGGTGCTGAAACTCGCTGGGCCTGCAAGCGACGGTCTCTACGCGGTCGATTATGTCGAGCCGCTCGCAGGCGCCGCCGGCAAGGCGTTTCTGGAAAAGGCCGGCAAGTATCTGTCCGAGGCCGAGATGAAGGGCGTCAATCGCTACACGGAAGCAGGCTATGCCGGAGGGCGCGTGCTGGTCGAGGCCTTCCGCAAATGCGGCAAGGCGCTGACGCGCGACTGCGCCATCGCGGAAATCGAGAAGACCAAGGATCTGCAGACCGGCGTGATGGCGCCGATCAGCTTCGGCGCCGGCAAGCGGTTCTCGGACCAGAAGGTCCAGATCATGCAGGCCGACTACGGCACGCTCAGCTACAAGCCCGTGCAATAGAAAAACGCGGCGCGCACGACGGCCCTGGCGCTCGCGCGCGCCGCTCTTGACCTGGCGTGGGTCGGCGCTTATTAATAGAACGACTGGTCGGATTATTCTATTTCGGAGACAGCCGATGAACATGATGGCGCCGGCGCCTGCCTGGGGCGACATGATCCTACCCGACCGCGTGCGCGGCGCGCTCTACCGCGACCCCGCGATCTTCGAGCTGGAGCTCGAACACATCTGGTACAAGACCTGGGTCTATGTCGGCCACGAGAGCGAGATTCCGAACGCCCACGATTTCGTGCTGAAGTCGATCGGCCTGCAGCCGCTCATCATGAGCCGCGGCGGCGATGGGCAGGTCCACCTGCTGCTCAACCGCTGCACACATCGCGGCAACCAGGTCTGCCCCCGTGAAAAGGGCAACTCGCCGATGCACACCTGCCCGTTCCACGCCTGGAATTTCGGCTCGGACGGGCGCCTGCTCGGCTACGCCTTTCCCGAAGGCTACGAAGGGCTCGACAAATCGAAGCATGGCCTCGGCCGCGTGCCGCGCGTCGCCTCCTATCGCGGCTTCGTCTTCGGCTCCTTCGCGGAAGACGGCCCGAGCCTCGAAGAACATCTCGGCGGCGCGGCGGAAACGATCGACCGCCTCTGCATGAACTCGCCCGAAGGCGAGATCGAGATCACCTCGGGATTTCTCCGCCACCGCGTGAAGGCCAACTGGAAGTTCATTCTGGAAAACGAGACGGACGGCTATCATCCGGCCTTCGTCCATTCCTCGATCTTCGGCGTCGCTGACAGCGCCATCGGCGGCCTCTACGGCGCGAAATCGACCGCGCTCACCCGCGACTACGGCAACGGCCATACCGAAATCGACCTGCGCCCGGAATTCCGCAAGCGCGACGCGTTGCTCAGCTGGTTCGGCACGACGCCCGACAGGTTGCCCGACTACGTCGCGCGCATGAATGCAGTCTATGGCGAACAGAAGGCGCGCGAGATCATGATCGACGGCACGCCGCACGTCATGATCTTCCCCAATCTCTTCATCGCCGAAATCCAGATGTTCGTCATCGAGCCGCGCGGCGTGAACGACAGCGTGCAGCATGTCACCGCCCTGCAGTTCAAGGGCGCGCCGGATCTCAATCGCCGCATGCGGCAGCAGACGATGGGCTCGGTCGGTCCGGCCGGCTTTCTGCTCGCCGACGATTCCGAAATGTACGAACGCACGCAGCGCGGCATCCAGGCGCACGACACCGACTGGGTCTTCCTCGGCCGCGGTGAGCATCGCGAGCGCCGCGACGAGGATGGCTTTCTCGTCTCGCACGCGACCGACGAAGTGCCTTCGCGCGGCATCTGGAAGCACTACCGTTCGCTGATGGAGCAGGCTCGATGATCGCCGTTGGCGCCGACCTCGAACTCATGCACGACGTCGAGCAGTTCCTGTTCCGCGAAGCGCGTCTGGCCGACGAGCATCGCTACGAGGAATGGGAAGCGCTGTGGACCGACGACGCCATCTACTGGGCGCCCGCCAACGGCGACGATATCGATCCTGAAAATCAGATGTCGATCATCTACGACAATCGCTCGCGCATTGGCCTGCGCGTGCGCCAGCTGCTGTCAGGCAAGCGCTACACGCAGGAGCCCCGCTCGAACCTGCGCCGCATCGTCGGCAACATCGAGATCCTCGGCCGCGAGGGCGACGACATTCAGGTCGGCGCAAATTCCATAGTCTTCGAATCGACGCAGCGCGGCGAAATCATCTGGGGTTCGCGCAACGAATACACGTTGCGCCGCACCGGCGCCGGTTTCAGGCTCGCGCGCAAGAAAGTGTCGCTCGCAAACAACGACCGCGCCATCTACACCATGTCCTTCATCATCTGAGACGGTCCAACCGCATGTCGGAAAATCTCGTTCTCACCGACGTCGCCGGCGGCGTCGCCACCATCACGCTCAACAGGCCCGAGTTTTCCAACGGCATGAACGTGGATTTCCTGAAAGGCCTCTGCGACGCCGTGATGGGCCTGCACGGGCGTCCCGACGTGCGGGTCGCGCTCATCAAGGGCGCCGGCAAGAATTTCTGCGCCGGCGGCGACGTGCACACCTTCGCCTCCAAGGGCGAACACATGCCCGACTATCTGCGCGTCGCCACCGCCTGGCTGCAGAACGCCGTCACCGGGCTCATGCGGCTCGAGGCGCCGGTCATTTCCGCCGTGCATGGTTTCGCAGCGGGCGGCGGCGGTTTCGGGCTGGTCTGCGCCTCCGATCTCGTCATCGCCGCCGACAGTGCGAAATTCCTGGCCGGCGCGACGCGCGTCGGCATGGCGCCGGACGCCGGCGTCTCGGTCACGCTGCCGCGCATCGTCGGCCTGCGCCGCGCGGCGGAAATCGTGCTCACCAATCCGATCCTCACGGCGCAGCAGGCGCACGAACTCGGCATCGTCAACCGCATCGTGCCAGAAGCCGATCTACAGGAGGCGGCAAACGCCTGGGCGCATGAACTGGCCGCCGGCGCGCCGAAGGCCATGGCCGCCGCCAAACGCCTGCTGTGGTCCGGAGTCGGCACGGGCGTCGACGCCTGCCTTTCGGAGGAAGCGCGCACCGTCTCCGAACTCTCCGGCACGGCGGATGCGCGCGAAGGGCTCGCCGCAGTCATCGAGCGGCGCAAGCCCGTCTTCACCGGCAGATGAGCCGCGCCTTCGCTGACCGCGCCGCGCTCGTCACCGGCGGCGCCAGGGGCATCGGCGCGGCTATCGTGCGCGCGCTTGCCCGCGAGGGCGCGCGCGTAACGTTCATCGACCGCGATGCGTCGGCTGGCGCGGCGCTTGCGCGCGAGACCGGCGCGACATTCGCGCAGGCCGACGTGACCGACTATCCCGCGCTCCAGAACATCGTGGCGACGCACGGCCCGTTCGACACGCTGATCAACAATGCTGGCGTCGACCAGCACGCCTTCTTTACCGAAACGAAGCCGGAGGAATGGGGCCGCCTCGTTGGAATCAATCTCGGCTCGGTCTTCGGAACCACGCATCTCGCCCTGCCCGCCATGCAGGCGCAAAAATTCGGCCGCATCGTCAACATCGCCTCGGAAGCCGCGCGTCTCGGCTCACGCGGCGGCGCGGTCTATGCGGCGGCGAAAGCGGGCGTCATCGGTTTCACCAAATCCATCGCGCGCGAGAACGCGCGCTTCGCCATCACCGCCAATGTGATAGCGCCCGGGCCGATCGACACGCCGATGCTGCGCGACGCCGTGCGCGAGGGCGGCGACAAGCTGCTCGACGCAATGCGCGGCGCGACGCTGTTGCGCCGCCTCGGAACGCCGGAGGAAATCGCCGCCGCCGTTCTGTTTCTCGCGTCGCGCGAGGCCGCCTTCATCACCGGCGAGACGCTCGGCGTCTCCGGCGGCATGGGCGTCGGCGGCGCATGAAGCGCGCGGCGGAGCCGTTCAGTTCGCCTGCGGGCGCAGGTGCTTCAGCACGTCCCGGTTCACGCAATATTCCTCGATGTCTTTCGAGAAATGGCCCGCGTCCAGGTCGTGCTTGCACTCTTTCCAGTCACGGCACAACGTGCAGCTGCGGCGCAGATCGGCCATCAGCGCGGGATCGTCCTTCTCGAGCTGCGCACGGTCGACGCCGATAAGATCGAGCACGCGCTCGAGTCCCTCGGCGTTCATCGATAGATGCGCGATGGTTTCGAGTTCGGCTTCGCTGACGTTGAGTTCATGCGCGATCTGCGCCCGGGTCGTGGCGTCCAGCGCATTGAGTTCGCCTAGAAGGCGGAATTTTTCGAGCCACCGCGCAATCGTCGCGCGCGCGGCCGAAACGGGTGCGTCAAGCATCATGGTCCAAAACCTCCCATGACGCATGAAGCCGGCAAACGGCAGCGCGGTCCTTGATCGGCCTCAAGCCGGGGCTGCGAGGAAAGGCGATCCTATTTCTTCTTGACGACGGCGCCAGCGACCGACCGCTCGCGCTCCTCGATCGAACGGACAGCTGGGACGGCCGCAGCAGGCGCGAGATAAACCTGCATTGAAACCACCGCTCTCAAAGATGAATTGCCGCGCGCCCGGATGGCCGTATCGACGGTGAGGATCCTGATCCGCTGGCAGGAGTGGCCGGGCTCGAACCGACGACACCCGGTTTTGGAGACCGGTGCTCTACCAACTGAGCTACACTCCTGTGGCCGGCGAGGCCGGTCCGCAGCGGACGCGCTGTCATAGCCGCGCCACGCGCAGGTCGCAAGCCTTTCGCGGCAAGCCTTTCGCGGCAAGCCTTGCCGCGTACGCGTCCGCCCGCCACCATGGCGGCGGGAGGCTTTCATGCAGTCTGATTTTCACGGCGTCTTTCCCTATCTCGTCTCGCCCGTCGACGAAAACGGCCGCATCCTGGACGATGTTCTGGCCCGCCTGTGCGACGATCTCATCGCCAAGGGCGTGCACGGGCTGGCGCCGCTCGGCTCCACCGGCGAATTCGCCTATCTCACTCACGAGCAGAAGCGCCGCGTCGTGCAGGTCGTAGTGGAGGCGACGAAGGGCCGCGTGCCGGTCGTCGCGGGCGTTGCGGCTGCGACGACGGCCGAGGCGCTGCGCCAGACGCGCGAATGGGAAAGCCTCGGCGCAGACGGCATCCTGGCTGTGCTGGAGGCGTATTTCCCGCTCGACGACGGCGCGATCCACGATTATTTCGCCGCCATCGCCGGCGCGACCGGCCTGCCGGTCACGCTCTACACCAATCCCAATTTCCAGCGCGCGGACCTGTCGCTGCCGACGATCGATCGGCTCTCGCGCATTCCCAATATCCGCTACCTCAAGGACGCGTCGGTGAATACGGGGCGGCTTCTGTCGATCATGGACAAGGTGGAGGGCCGCATGGAGATTTTCGCGGCCTCGGCGCACATCCCGGCGGCCGTCATGCTCATCGGCGGCAAGGGCTGGATGGCCGGGCCGGCCTGCGTCGCGCCGCGTTCCAGCGTAAAGCTTTATGAATTGTGTCGAAACGGCGCCTGGGGCGACGCGATGGCGTTGCAGCGCCGATTGTGGCGGCTCAACCAGGCTTTCGCCAAGTATAGCCTGGCCGCCTGCATCAAGAGCGGGCTTTTGTCGCAGGGCTATGCGGTCGGCGACCCCCTCCCCCCGCAAAAACCGCTGGATTCCAAGGGGTTTTCTGAGGTGGCGGAGATCGTCGCGAGCTTCGACTGAGCGATTCGCGGCGCCGGCTCCAACTATCTGTTGATCCATTTACAGGCGCTTAACCAAAAAAAGCTTCAATTGCGCGGCATTGGACGGGCGGGCCGGCTTCCCAGACACGGGCCTTCCAGATCACCCGTCTGATCGACCGTGTCGTTGCGAGCGCCCTCCAACGTTGCGATTGTGAGTGCAAGTAGAGGGCGCGCGTAGCGGAAGCATGGCACGCATGCAGACGAATCCTTACGTCTTCGACGATCTCCAGAACTATAGGCTCCCCCGTCGGCGGCGCTGGCGTCGGGCTGCCGCGAGCCTGGCCGGTTCATCCATCGCCATCGCCTTTCTGGGCGTCGTCGGCGCCCAGATGCTGCAGACAGCCCCTGGAAGCGACGGGCCTATCCTGCGCACGGCGGAAAATGTCGGCCCGCTCGCGCCGCGCATCGGATTGCGCGCCGGGGCCGAGTTCCTCGACCCCAATTACTCGCTCGGCGGCAAGCCCGTCGCTTTCTCGCTGGAGCCGTTGGCGGACGCAAACCTCCGGCCGGCGATAAGCGTCGCCAGCGCGCAGATGACCGATCTCCGCGCCCGTCTCGCGGATACCCAGCCTCAACTCGAACCGCCGCAGGCGGTTCCAGCGCCGGCGCCGCGCCCGCTCGATCTCGCCATGGCCGCGCCCGAGGAAACGTTCAGCCCGCTGCCGCCCCGCCGCCCGGCGGATCTCGCGCCCCAGATTCCGGCGGTCGCGCAGGCCGACCAGACGCCAACTTCGCCCGCGCCCGCGCGGGTCGGCCGTGCGCTGCGCGGCGGCCGGACGGCCGTCGCCAGGGTCGAAGCGCGGAAGGAACAGGGCTTCTTCGAGAAATTGTTCGGCGGCGCAAGAGGCGGCGCGAACCCGGCCATGGCCTATGCGCCGCCGGACGGCAGCCTGACGGACAGCGGGCGCCTGACGGGACTTGCGCCGTCGCAGCCGGCTTCCGGCGCCGTCTCGGATCGCTTCACCGCCGTCTACGACATATCCGCTAGAACGGTCTATCTGCCCGACGGCACGCGGCTCGAGGCCCATTCCGGCCTCGGCGACATGATGGACAAGCCGAGCTTCGCCCATGTGCGCATGCGCGGCGTCACCCCGCCCGCGGTCTACGACCTGCGCGAGCGCGAGGCCCTGTTCCACGGCGTGCGGGCGATCCGTCTCACCCCGATCAATTCCGCCGTGCACGGCCGTTCCGGCCTGCTCGCCCATACCTACATGCTGGGGCCAAGCGGCCAGTCGAACGGCTGCGTCTCCTTCCGCGACTACAACCGCTTCCTGGACGCCTTCCTCAACGGCCAGGTGAAGCGGCTGAAGGTCGTGGCGAGCCTCTAGGCGCCGACGGCGGCGCCGCGCAGGCGTTCGACTTCCGCCTTCAGCGACGCGATCTCCGCGTCGCGCCCGGCGAGAATCCGCGCGATATCCTCCGCCTCGAAACGCTGCGGAATGTGCTGCGGGCAATTGGCGTCCCAGGCCTTCACCTTGAAGACCAGCGCCTGCTCGCCGCGGGCCTTGTAGCCTTCGGGCATGAGCTTTTCGACCAGCGCGGAATCCTCCATCACGATCCGCGCCTCGCCCCAGATCTTGATGCGGCGGCGATGCGCGTAGTCCATCAGGAAGAGCTGCGCCTTCGGATTGTCGATCAGATTGCCGGTCGTGACGAACTGGCGATTGCCCGAGAAATCCGCGAAGGCGATGGTCGTGTCGTCGAGCACGCGCAAGAAGCCGGGCGGCCCGCCGCGATGCTGGATGTAGGGCTGGCCGTCTGCATTCGCGGTCGCCAGGAACACGCTGCGCTGCGCCTCGATGAAGGCTGCGAGATCGGGCGTGATGCGGGTTTCCCATCCGCCCCGCGCTTCCATCTTCGCGTAGGTCGCGCGCGAACCCTTGCGCGCCTGGACGGCCTTGACGGTAGGACTGAAGGCGACATCGCTGGACGGCGCCGTGTGAACAATCTGGTCCATGACTAGAGTCCGAGTTCGCTCAAGCCCGGATGATCGTCGGGCCTGCGGCCGAGCGGCCAGAAAAACTTGCGGTCAGTTTCCGCGATCGGCAGGTCGTTGATGCTGGCGATGCGCCGCGCCATCAGGCCCTGCGAGTCGAATTCCCAGTTCTCGTTGCCGTAGCTGCGGAACCAGTGGCCGCTGTCATCGCGCCATTCATAGGCGAAGCGCACGGCGATGCGATTGCCGTGGAAGGCCCAGACTTCCTTGATCAGGCGATAGTCGAGCTCTCGGCGCCACTTGCGCTCCAGGAACCGCTCGACGGCCTCGCGGCCTTGCAAAAACTCCGCGCGATTGCGCCACACCGTGTCGGGCGTATAGGCGAGCGCGACACGCGCGGGATCGCGGCTGTTCCAGGCGTCCTCGGCCATGCGCGCCTTTTGCGCGGCGGTCTCGGCGTCGAAAGGCGGAAATGGCGGTCGGGCCTGATGGGCGGACATCGGAACCTCCGTGCGAATGAGGGGCAAGTTTGCGGCGCCGCCTGTCCGTGGCGGCGCCGGGGAATGTCAGGCCGCCCGGCCCGCGGGCGCAACGGCGGGAAAATCGACCTTGGTGCGGGCGACTTCGTTGACGTAGTTCGTCCACGTGTTGAGCGCGACATGCTGCACGATCTCGACGATCTGCGCATCGTCGTAGCCGGCGAGCCGCACCGCGCGCACATCGTCGTCGCTGACCTTGCCGCGCTGCTGCGTCACCTTCGCCGCGAAGCGGACGGCGGCGTCGGCCTTGGGATCGTTCGAGGCGCCGCCGCGATTGGCGGCGATCTCGGCCTCGTCGAGCTTCGCGACGTTCTTGCCGAGATAGGTGTGGGCGGCGAGGCAATAATTGCAGCCGTTGATCTCGGCCACCGCGAGCGCAATCCGCTCGCGCGTCGGCGCCGGCAGGCTGCCCTTGGCGAGGGCGCCGGACAGGCCGAGATAGCCTTCGAGCGCGGCGGCGCTGTTGGACACGAGACGGAACAGGTTCGGCGCGCTGCCGATCTGCTTCTTCACGGCCTCGAGCAGGGGACGCGAGGCCGCGGGCGCGGCGTCGATGCTCTGGGGGATGTTCAGGCGGGACATGGGCTTTGCCTTTCGGGTTCGACGTTTCGTCGGGCCCGAAATTACTCATTCCCATTTTTCGGAATAGACGATATTTTTTGGAACTATTCTTCCATTTTTTGGAATTTCCGATGAACCGGCTCGAAGCCATGACCACCCTGCTCGCCGTCGTCGACGCCGGCAGCCTGTCGGCGGCCTCGCGAAAACTGCGCACGCCGCTCGCGACCGTCAGCCGCCGCATCTCCGATCTTGAAAAGGTCCTCGGCGCGCGATTGCTGCTGCGCTCGAACCGCCGCCTCGAGCTGACCGACGCCGGCGCCGGCTATGTTGCGGCGTGCCGGACGATTCTCGATCAGCTCGATCACGCCGAGCGCGCGGCGTCCGGCGAATATCTCGCGCCGCGCGGCGCGATCGCGATCAGCGCGCCGATCGTGTTCGGACGGCTTCACTTGCTGCCGGTCCTCGTCGATTTTCTGGCGGCCTATCCCGACATCGATGCGAGCCTGGCGCTGAGCGACCGCATGGCGCATTTCATCGACGACCAGGTCGACGCCGCCCTGCGCATCGGCGAATTGCCCGACAGCACGCTGCGCGCGGCGCGGGTAGGCTCGGTCCGGCGCGTGATCTGCGCCAGCCCGGGTTATCTGGCGCGCTCGGAACGCAGGCTGGAGACGCCGGAAGATCTCGGCGCGCACGCCTGCATCACCTTCGACAGCATCGCGGGCGCCTCGGAATGGGTGCTGCGCAAGGGCAAGCAGAGTGTTGCGATCGCGATCCGCTCACGCCTCGTCGTCAACACCGCGGAGGCTGCGATCGATGCGGCAATCGCTGGCCTCGGCGTCACGCGCGTGCTGAGCTACCAGGTCGAACGCGCGGTCGAACGCGGCGAACTCGAGATCGTTCTCGAGGCCTGCGAGCCCGCGCCGATGCCTGTCAGCCTCGTCTATCCTGCGCAGGGCGCGATGCCGCAGAAGCTGCGCGCGTTTCTGGATTTCACGATCGACAGGCTGCGCGAAAAACTCGCGCAGCCCTAGGATCGCGCCCTACTTGCCCGCCACCAGCGGGCAGCCGCCGTCCTTCATCGGACGGAACACCTGGTCGCCGGGGACTTCGGCCAGCACCTTGTAATAATCCCAGGGATACTTGCTCTCTTCCGGCTTTTTGACCTGCAAGAGCAGCATGGAATGGACCATGCGGCCGTCCTCGCGCAGGTAGCCGTTCTGGGTGAAGTAGTCGCGCACCGGCAGTTCGCGCATCTTTGCCATCACCGGCTTGGTGTCGCGCGTATTCGCCGCCTTCACGGCTTTCAGATAGTGAATGGTCGCCGAATAGGTCGACGCCTGGTTCATCGTCGGCATACGGTTCATGCGGGCGAAGAACTTCTTGCCGAACTCGCGCGACAGGTCGTCCTTGTCCCAGTAATAGCCCTCGGTGATGAGCAGTCCTTGAGCGGTCTTGAGGCCGAGGCTGTGAATGTCGGAGATGAACATCACGATGCCCGCGAGGTTTTGCCCGCCCGCGACGATGCCGAATTCGCCGGCCTGCTTGACGAGATTGATGAGATCGCCGCCGGCGTTGGCCATACCGATGATCTTGGCCTTCGACTGCTGCGCCTGCAGCAGGTAGGACGAGAAGTCGGACGAATTCAGCGGATGGCGCGACGCGCCAAGCACCTTGCCGCCGGCCTTCGTGACGACCGCCGAGACGTCCTTCTCGATCGCATGGCCGAAGGCGTAGTCGACCGTGATGAAATACCAGCTGTCGCCGCCCTGCTTGACCACCGCCTGGCCGACTGTCTGCGCGTTCGAATAGGTGTCGTAGGTCCAGTGCGCCGTATAGGGCGAGCAGGACTTGCCGGTGATGTCGGACGAAGCCGCGTCCGTGATGATCAGCGGCTTCTCGAACTGCTTCGACAATTCCATCACCGCGAGCGCCGTGGCGGAGGTCGGCATGTCGATGATCGCGTCGACGCCTTCGCTCTCCCACCATTTGCGCGCGATCGAGGCGGCGACGTCGGCCTTCATCTGTACGTCGGAGGAGACGAGTTCGATCGGCTTGCCGAACATCTGGCCGCCGAAATCCTCGATCGCCATTTTGGCGGCCTCGATATTGCCCTTGCCGCCGATGTCGGAATAAACGGACGTCAGATCGGTCAGCACGCCGATCTTCAACGGCTTCTGGTCCTGCGCGGTCGCAGGCCCCGCCAGCAGGGTGGACGCCAGCAGCGCCGCGCCGAACAGGGCGCCGCCGCACGATGTGCGAAATTTCATGTTCTCCTCCCGACATCCCTCTCAAGGGGATTGTCGGACAAACCTATCCGAGAACATGAGCGGGTCAACACGCCCTTGCGTTTTGCGCGCGCAAATCGGCTGTGCGAAATCAGGCGGGCTCGACCCACACCGCCGTGCCGTAGGCCAGCACTTCGGTGATGCCGTCCATGATCTCGTTGGCGTCGTAGCGCATGCCGATGATTGCGTTGGCGCCGCCTTGGCTCGCATGTTCGCACATATGGTCGAACGCCTCCTGCCGCGCCGTCTCGGCGAGGCTGACATAGACCGACAGCTTTCCGCCGAACACCGACTGGATGCCGCCGACGAAATTGCCGACGACCGAACGCGACCGCACGGTGATGCCGCGCACGAGGCCGAGATGGCGGACGACCTTGTAGCCGGCGATGTCGTTGGTGGTGGATACGATCATGTGCGTCCCCTGAAAGTGTAATCGCGATCTTGCAGGACTTTCGGTTCCTTGCCGCGCGAAATCGCACGTCACGCGCCCGCCGACGCATGTCCTTCATATTGCGGCAGGTCGTCCGCTATTGTGAACCAAGGCGCCTTGGAGCCGACGAAAATGTGCTTGCTCGGGCGTATCGCTGGTGCGTCGACGAGCGTTCCCATGGCGACATGCACATAGGCGCCCGCGCGCACGACCGAATACAGCAACGATCCGCAGGCGCGGCAATGCGTGTTATTGCCATCCGGCTCGCCGAAGATCGACAGGTCGTCCGATCCTTTCGCAATCGTCAGCTTGCCGCGCTCGATTCCCGCGAACGGCTTGAAGGCCGAGCCGGTCGTGCGCCGGCAATTCGAGCAATGACAGTTCGCCGCATACAGAAATTCGTCTGCGACCGCATATTCGACCGCGCCGCAATAGCATTTGCCCGCCAGCATCCGGGTCATCGCCCTCTCCTCGCAGCTATGCGAGATAGGGCGGCGCAAAGAAAAAGCGCGGGCCCGAGGACCCGCGCTGATTTCCGAACCGCGAGCCTTCAGGCTCGCGGTCTGCTTGAAGAGCGAGCCTGAAGGCTCGCGG
>JASGFP010000025.1:0-36187 GCA_047605445.1 Rhodoblastus sp. | reverse complement strand
ATCAGCACGGCCAGGTCGCGGGGCTTGCGGGCGCGGCCCTTCAGGCGCTCCCATGCGTTCTCCGGCTTCTGCTCGTAGGTCGCAGGCGAGGTCAGCGTGCCCATCTCGTCTGCGAGCCAGTCGATGCGGCCGGACTTTTCCAGGCGTGACCGCAGGTGCCGGTAGATGTCGCGCAGCCAGGTGACGTCGGCGATGGCGTAGTCGATCTGCGCATCGGACAGCGGCCGCCGCGACCAGTCGGTGAAGCGCGAGGACTTGTCGAGGCCGACGCGGCAGATCTGCTGCACGAGATCGCCATAGGACACCTGGTCGCCATAGCCGCAGACCATGGCCGCGACCTGCGTGTCGAACAGCGGCGCGGGCACCATCCGCGCCAGATGCCACATGATCTCGACGTCCTGCCGCGCGGCGTGAAACACCTTCACGACATCGGGATTGGCCATCAGCGCAAAGAAGGGCGCGAGGTCGAGGCCCTCGGCCAGCGCATCCACGGCGACGGCCTCATCTGGCGAGGCGATCTGGATCACGCAGACCTTCGGCCAGAAAGTCGTCTCGCGCAGGAATTCTGTGTCGACGGTGACGAAGGGATGGAGGGCAAGCCGGCCGCAGACTTCGGCCAACGCGCCGGAGTCGGCGATCAGGGTCATGGCGCGCTCCTTAGCTCAAACATCGCCGCGATGCGAGACGTCTGCTGCAAATTCATGACGCCGCGCGCTCAGGTTTGAGAAGCAGGATCGCCGCGCCCGCGCAGACGTTGAGTAAAGCGCAACATACAAGCGGAAATCCGTAGCCGCCCGCGAAATCGCGGCCGACGCCCAGCAAGGCCGGGCCAAAGGCGCCGAACATCTGCGTAACCGAGGTCAGCAGCGCCACGACGCCGCCGAACGCATGCGGGTCGAACTCGTGCTGGACGATGAGCGCCGGCAGGGTGATGACGTTTCCGACCGACAGGCCGTAGATCATGGCGGCGGCCCAGATGACGGCGGGATGCGGCCAGAGCGCCAGCGCCACCAGCGCCGCCGCCTGGCTTACCACTGACAGCGCCGTCGTCAGCCTCTTGTCGAGCCGGTCGACGAACGAACCCATCACCAGCCGTCCCGCCACCGCGGCGAATGTGGTGGCGGCGACCGCGCCTGCGGCGCCCGCCGTGCCCACCGCCGGCGCGAAAATGTTGATCTCGTGGGTCAGGAAAGCCGTCTGCGTCACCCAGACGACGGCGAACGGTCCTGCGATCGACCAGAAGCGGAACGAGCGCAGCAATTCGCCCTTGCGCTGCGCGACGGGACGCGCGGCGTTCGCGGCGGCGGGCGCGGCGGGCGCCTCGATCAGCCACAAGGCCAGAGGCGCGCCGACGAAGGCGAGCAGGGCGCCGCCCGTGAGCATGGCGTTCTCGAAACCTCTGGCGTCGATCAGCGCCTGCAGCGCCGGCACGACCAGAATGCCGCCCGCGCTTGCGCCCGTCAGCGCCAGCGAGACAGCAAGCCCGCGCCGGGCGGAAAACCACATGCCGAGAATGGTCGTGATCGCCGCCAGGCTGGTGGAGGCCCAGCCAAGCGACATCAGCAGATAGACGGCGTAGAGCTGCCATGGCTCGCGCGCGAGCCCCAGCGCCGCCGTAGCCGCGCCGGTCGCGACCATGCCGCCCGCCACCACGCGCGGCGCGCCGAAACGGCCCATCCAGTCGGCGACGAAAGCGACCATCAAGGCGCTGACGAAATAGAAGCCGGTCACCGCGCCCGACACCAGCGACAGCGACCAGCCGCGCAATTGCAGCAGATGCGCGAGATAGACGCCCTGTCCGTAGAAGCCGAAGCCCCAGGCGAGCGTAGCGACGACGAAGCAGACAGCCACCATGCGCCAGCCGCGATAGGCGCGCGAATGTTCCTCGCTCACGGGCCGGCTCCGGCTGCGGCGCGAAATCTCATCCGTCCCCGTCGACAGAAAGCTTCTGGAAGCCCGCCATCATCGTCGGTTTCCTGGACGAGATAATGCGCGAATTGATCCCGCCCCAGGAGATTTCGCCGGACAGCCGCCCCCATTCGATCTTGGGGCAGCGGTTCATCACCACCTGCACGTCCTTCGCCTCGGCCCGCGCGGCGGCTTCGTCGTTGCGGACGGAGAGCTGCATCCAGATCGTCTTGGGCAGCCAGGGCAGGGCGAGGATTTCGTCGACGACGACGCCGGCGGCCTCGGAATTGCGGAAGATGTCGACCATGTCGACGGGCTCCGGCAGGTCCGCAAGCGATGCGTAAACCCTCTGGCCGAGGATTTCCTTGCCGGCGAGGCCCGGATTGATCGGAAACACCCGATAGCCGCGGGCCAGAAGGTATTTCAGCACGATCCAGGACGTGCGCGCCTCGTTGGCGGACGCGCCGACAAGCGCGATCGTCCTGGTCGTGCGCAGGATCGAACGGATGGTGGCGTCGGAATAGGCGTCGTGATTCATGTGCGTGCTCGCAGGCCCTACACCTAGCGGCGCCTGTTCCGATAGCAAAGGCCGCCGCGCGCCGCCCGGCTCTGCGTCAGCCGCCGCGCTGGATGGTCGCCACGATTTTCCAGCCGGCCTTTTCCTTGCCAAAGCAGATCGCGCCGGGCGTCAGTTCGTCGAGCCCGAGCGTGTCCGTGTAGCCGATGGCGCCGTCGGGTAGGGCGATGGCGTTCCAGCCGGACGGCGTGTTGGCGGTCAGGTCCGTGACGATGGGCGCGAGATCGCCGGGGTCGAGACGCGCGACGGTGGCCGCGCCGCCGTCGGGTTTCGCGCGCAGGGACATTGCGACCGACGCGACCCGGAGGTTTTCCGGCTCCACGCCAGCGGCCTTTGCCGCCGCGCCCGCCCGCGCGCGGTCGAGACGCGGCAGGGCTGGCGCGCAGACTTCGCCTTTCGAGTCAGGATTGGCGCCAAGGCCGCCGGCGGCGAGATCGGCGGCGAGAATCGCGAACATGGTCTCGCTCTGCGCCGATTCCGGCATGTCGGGCGCTCGCTTGCCATCGCAGCAGAAGGCGAGCCGCAAGCGGTCGACGGAGCGGGCGTTCTTCGCGCCGACCGGCTTCGCCTTGCCTGGCGCGCAGGGTTTCAGCGGATTTGCCGAACATTCGAGCGCGACGAATTTTTCGGAGAGCAGCGCCGACAACGCCGCCGCGTCCCTCGCCTCGACGGCGGCGCGCGTCGCTTTCACGAGCGCAGCGAGATCGCCGTCGCTTTCCGCGGCGCGGTCATAGGCGACGGTCGTGGCCTTGTAGGGTTTGGATGGCGGCGACTGGGCGAGCGCCGGCGAGACCCCCAGGATCGCAACGAGGCGCAGAAAGCGAACGACAACGTCCATCAGCGATACCCGGTGGCGCGGTCCAGTCTACCTGTCTTCCCAGGCGGGCGCCCGCTTCTGCACGAATGCGGAAATGCCCTCGTCGGCGTCGCGGGCGAGGAGGTTCTCGACCATCACGCGGCTGGCGTAGTCATAGGCGTCGGCGAGCTTCATCTCCGCCTGCTCGTAGAAGGCGCGCTTGCCGATCTTGACGGTCAGCGACGATTTCGAGGCGATCTTGCACGCCAGCGCCAGCGCCGCCTCCAGCGCGCCGCCGGCCGCGACCACGCGGTTGACGAGGCCGAACCGCTCGGCGTCTTGCGCGTCGAACATGTCGCCCGACAGCAGCATTTCCATCGCATGCTTGCGCGACAGATTGCGCGACAGCGCCACCATCGGCGTCGAGCAGAACAGGCCGATGTTGACGCCGGGCGTGCAGAATTGCGCCTTGTCGCCGGCGATGGCGAGATCGCAGGTGGCGACGAGCTGGCAGCCCGCCGCCGACGCAATGCCTTCCACCGCCGCGACGACCGGCTGAGGCAGGGCGACGATCTGCTGCATCATGGCGGCGCAGCGCGCCAGCGTGTCCTCGAAGATCGCGCGGCCGCTGTCTGCGCCGACGCGTGCGGCGGTGATCTCCTTGAGGTCGTGGCCGGACGAAAACGCCGGCCCCTCCGCCGCCAGCACGACGGCGCGCACGCCGCGGTCGGCGGCGATCTCCGCGAAGGCGGCGCCGAGCGCGTCCAGCATGGCGATGGACAAGGCGTTGCGCGCCTGCGGGCGCGCGAGCGTAAGGGTCAGGACGCCGTCCTCGCGCAGTTCGCGGGCGAGCAGCGGCGCGGGAGCGAGCGGCGAGGACGAAGGCGCGGGGCGGGCGTTTGTCGACATGGCGCGCACCATCTCCCGGTTTCGCCGAGCCGGCAAGCCGACGCGACATTGCGCGGGCTTGAACCCCGCCTCGCCCGCCCGCACATTGCCGCACGCCCCGCCAGCCATGGAATAATTCTCCTGTCCCTCCGCTTCCTTCTGCTTCTCGCCGGCTTCATCGGCTTCGGCGCCGTCCTCTATCTCGGCGTTTCCAGCGCCAACGCCGTCGTCATCGGCTTCGTCGTGCTCGGCTGGATCGTGTCGCTGTGCCTGCACGAATCCGCGCATGCCTTCGCCGCCTTTCTCGGCGGCGACCGTTCGGTGGAGACGCGCGGCTATCTTTCGCTCGATCCCATGGCCTACGCCCAGCCGATGCTGACCTTCGGCCTGCCGGTCATGTTCGTGCTGCTCGGCGGCGTCGGCCTGCCGGGCGGCGCCGTCTATATCGAGCGTCTGTCGCTGCGCAGCCGTTGGTGGGACAGTCTCGTCGCCGCCGCCGGCCCGCTCGCCAACGCGGTCTTCCTGCTGGCGATCGGGATTCCGTTCTGGCTCGATCTGCCCCTGCGCGGCGGCGGCGCATTCTGGAGCGCGCTCGCCTTTCTCGGCTACCTGCAGGCGACTGCGCTTGCGCTGAACCTGCTGCCGATCCCCGGTTTCGACGGATTCGGAATCATCCGCCCCCATCTGCCGCAGGACATGCAGATTCAGGCCGACCGGTTCGCCGCTATCTCGGGCCTGCTGCTGCTGGCTCTGATCTTCATCCCGCAATTCGGAGCGGCGATTCGCAACGCCAGCGTCACCCTGACGGATCTTGCCGGGATCGACCGCTATTTCATCGCCAAGGGCTATGCGATGTTCCGGCTATTTCGCTGATGCGCCATGTGAAAGTAGCGATGCATCATATTGTAATACAAGTAAAAATATCTAGGAATTCGGAATCGTCGCCGTCACGTCCAGCTGCCCGTTCCTGATCGCCGCGTCATAATTGACGTCGCGCACGGAAATGCCCCAGCTCGTCATGAACACCATGCGCGCCCGGCACGACGCCTTGTTGGCCTTGGCGTCGAAATCGACGGTGGCGACATTCTCGAGCGTGAAGCGGCCGTTCTTCCAGGCGTCTTCCATCTCCTGAACCGCAGCTTTCGCGCCAATCTCCAACTGCTTTTCGTCGTTCTGGTCGAGCTTGCGTTCCTTCAGGATTCGGTCCAGCGCGGGAATGCTGCCGCGCTTGAGCAATTCCTTGGAGACGTCGTTGGGATATTGCGCCCGCACCGCCTCGATCGCCCGGTCCTTGACGATGTCATTGTCGCAGGCGGCTTCATTGCCGCAACCCGCCAGCGTGGCGGCAAGCGCGGCGCCGGCGGCGGCAAGCGACAGCCGGCCGAAAGCGTTGCGAAGAAAAGGCGGCATGAAGGGGCGGGGCGTGCGGGTTGCGGGACGCCCAGCATTTAGAGGCCGGCGGCGCATTCGGCAATCGCAGGGCATGTCCGGACCGTGGCCGATGGACATTCGCCCGCGTTTTTCTGACAAGGGACGAAACGAGGACTGGAGGAACGATGAACCCGCCGCTGAAGCATCTTGGCCCCGACGAGCTGACCGAACTCCTGCGCAAGGAGTTCCCGCAGAGCTTTGCGTTCGACGGCGCCATGCTGATCGAGGAGGCCGTTCCGATGCGCGCGCGCGTGCGCCTGCCGTTCCACGATCGGCACCTGCGGCCGGGCGGCACGATCGCGGGGCCGGCGATGTTCGGGCTCGCCGACTGCGCGCTCTATATCGCGGTGCTGGCGACGATCGGCTGGGTTCCGATGGCGGTGACGACCAATCTCACGATCAATTTCATGTCCAAGCCGCAGCCCGGCGACATCGTCGGCGACTGCCGCCTGCTGAAGCTCGGCAAGAAGCTCGCGGTCGGCGAAGTCTCGATCCATTCGGCCGGCCGCGACGATGCGGTCGCCCATGCGGTGGGCACCTATTCCATTCCGCCACGCTGATACCCGAGAACGGGCGCCGGCTCGCGGCGACTACGATCGATGTGGCATTGCGCGCACTGTGTGGCGATCGAGCAACAACGCCATACCAAAGTGCGGGCGGCGGTTCCGTCGTCTTGTGAGCCAGCTTCGCCGCGAGTATCGGTGGCGTGGGAGCTTGGCGTGAAGCGCGGCAGATCCATAGTCGGCGTCATCGCCATGCTCTGCGTTCTGTTGAACGCGGCGCTGGTCGTGCGCCATGCCGCGACGGTGATCGAAGCGCGGCTCGAGCAGGCGTCCACGGTCGCTGCGCCCGGCGTCATCTGCCACGGCGACGGCACGATCACGACGCTTGCCGACAGCGAACTCCCATCGGTCCCGCAGCCGGCCAACAAGCAGAAATGTCCTGTCTGCATGGGCATGTGCCCAACAGGGGCGATTCTCGCCGAAACGCCAATGCTCCCGCGGCAGGAAATCGTGGAAGTGGCGCGCGTTGCGCCGCCTGACGACTTCGTTTCCAGCTACGTCGACCATTTCCGGCCGCCGCCGCGCGGGCCGCCGCAGATCGCCTGAAGCATCCGCATTCGAACCGCTGCGATGACGCGGCCCGCAAGGCTTTGCGCCTAGGGCTTGGCGATCAGCGCAGGCGTATCCATCCGATCTCCACAGGCCTTCGACATGTCTTTCCTTCTCGTCTCGCGCCCCGGTTGGCGCGTTCTGGTCCCGCGCGCGTCTGGCGCGCTCATTGTCGCCGCAAGCCCGTTCATGCTCGGCTCCGGCGCCGCCGCCCAGCAAGCGGGCGCCGCCACGCGCCCGTTGCCGTCCCTTGTCGTGACCGCCCCGGTCGTCAAGCCGAAGGCGCGCCGCGCGGCACGACCGAAGAGGACGCAAAAGGTTGCGGTCGCTTCGCCCAACGTGGCAGCGCCGAAACCGGTTCCTGCTTCGGCTCCGGCCCCGGTCCCAGCCCCGGTCCAAGCGGTTCGAAATCTGGGCGCCTACAATCCTGCGCTCGACCTGCCTGGCGATATGCAATTGCCGCCGGACGCCACGTGGACCACGGCAGGGCCGGTTGTCGGCTACCATGCGCTTTCGGCGATGTCGTCAACGAAGACCGCGACGCCGGTCGAACAAATTCCCCAATCGATCACGGTATTGCCCAAAGCCCTGCTCGACGATCAACGTCCGGCGTCGCTTGGCGAGGCCGTCCAGAACGTCTCCAACACACAGGGACCGAACGATCTGGGGATTGGCAACAACGGCATGTCGCCGTTCAAAATACGAGGCTTCGCCGCCGACCAGTGGCTTGACGGACTGCCGCTTCTGTATGGCCCGGGCAATCGCGACTCCATTTCCAATATCGAACGCATCGAGGTCCTCAAGGGGCCGACGGCGCTTCTTTATGGCGGCGGCGCCGGAGCAGCCATCGGCGGCGCGGTAAACATCGTCTCGAAGCTTCCAACCAACGTGGCCAGTGGCGAAGTCGGCGTCACGGCGGGAAGTTACGGCCAGATACGCACGTTCTTCGACGTCAATCAGCCAATCACGCCGAATGGATCGGTGCTGTTTCGTGTGACGGGCGAATATGGTCGAGCCAACAGCTTCATCGATGTCCTGCAATCGAAGAGCTACGCGTTCAATCCGACCATCACCTTCACAAACCAGGACGATACGACGCTGACCATTCAGGCGTCGCTGTCCAAGCTCGCACGGCAGGCATATCCCGGCCTGCCGGCCGTTGGCACGGTCGCAGGCGGCTTTCGCATAAATCCGTGGATGTGGCCCAGCGATCCGACGATTCACGACAGCTATACCAGGCGCGAAGCCGTCACGGTGACGTTGGATCATCGTTTCGACTCGGTCTGGTCCTTCAACGTGAAGGGCCGTTACAGCAGAACCGCAAATATCCAGGATTCGCAGGGAACGCAGACCGCCGCGCCGGACCTCGGGCCGACCACCTGGAGCGTGATCAATGTCGCCATGAACCAGCCCCAGCGGGAGTTCTCCATCAATCCGAACCTGCGCGCCAAATTTGCTCTGGGAGAAACGAAGAACACGCTTCTGATCGGAGCCGACTACAGCCACGTCAATGACAGCGGCTACATGTGGAGCGATTTCGACGCGCCGCCGGTCGACTTGCTCAATCCTGTCTTCCGGACGCCGTTCAATGTGAGCCCGGCGTCGCCGACCTTCTTCCCCTGGTACGATTTCCAGGGGACCTACACGACCAAGGGCGCCTATGCGCAACTACAATCGTCCTTGTGGAATCGCGTTCATCTGGTCGCGGGCGCGCGTCTCGCCAACATAACTACGTCCTACTACGAGAAAGTGCCGTTCTTCGCGGGCGGCCTGCTTCCGCCGCAGACATTCACGATGGACAAGACGAAACTCCTGCCGCGCGCAGGCGCCGTCGTCGATCTCGTCGCGGGCTTTTCGCTGTACGCCAGTTACAGCGAAGGCATGCTCTGGACCGCGTTCACGCAGGCGGCCAAGCTGGAGCCGGAAGAGTCGAAGCAACTCGAGGGCGGACTCAAGTTCAATCTCGGCCAGCAATTCAGCGGAACCATTTCCGTCTTCGACATCCGGCGCACGAACGTGCCTGTCGTCGTCGGCGTCGGCGTCACAGATACCGCCGGCCAACGATCGCACGGTTACGAGGCCGACGTGGTCTGGCAGCCTACCAGCGCGTGGAAGATCCTCGCCTCCTACGGCTATACAAACGCCGTCTACAGCGATTCCAAGCTCGCCCCGGCGGGCAACAAACTTCCCGGTGTGCCCAGCCATTCCGGGCGGGTGTGGGTCGACTACGCCTTCGATGGACAGTTGAAGGGGCTGAGCCTTGGCGGCGGCGTATATGCGTCGTCCGGCCAGTATGTGGACAACTTCAATCTCTACAAGACGCAGTCCTATTTCACGATCGACTCGAAACTCGCCTACGACGCCGGAAATTGGACAGCCGCGATTCACGCCAAGAACATTACCGGCCAGCGCTACTTCGTTCCGTACAACTGGTTCGGCGGGCAGGTTGCGCCGGGGGCGCCGCGTCAGGTGACAGCGACCATGACGTACAAGTGGTGATCGGGTCGGGAACGCCGGCTCGCTTGGGACGGCGTTCCCGAATTTTTCAATAGTTCGGAGGCCTCGGACATGGGGACGATCATGAGCCGGAGAGACATCGGCGCCGCAATCGCGGGCGCCGTCCTTGCGCAGCAAGCCGCCCGCTCGGCAGCGGCGCAAAGCGGCGCAACTCCGTCTCCCGGGCATGAGGACATGCCGTCGTATTGGACGGGCAAGGAGAAGATCGCGTTTCTGATTTATCCGCAGTTTACGGCGCTGGACATGGTCGGTCCCTACCACATGCTGAGCGCGTTGATGGGCGCCAAAATGCATCTGGTCGCCAAATCGGTCGAACCTGTCGTCAGCGACAACAGGCTGTCGTTCAATCCGACCGACACGTTCGAAACCTGCCCGCGCGATCTCGACATCATCTGCGTTCCCGGCGGCGCTGAGGGGACGCTGGCTGCGATTCAGGACGAGGCGACCATCCGCTTTCTCGCGGATGTGGGCGGCAAGGCGAAATTCGTAACGTCGGTCTGCACGGGATCGCTGGTGCTCGGCGCCGCCGGGCTGCTCGACGGCTATCGCGCCACCTCACATTGGGCGACGCGCCACGTCCTGCCGGTTTTCGGCGCTACGCCCATCGACCGGCGTGTCGTCGTCGATCGCAATCGCATAACCGGCGGCGGCGTCACGGCCGGTATTGATTTCGGTCTTTTGCTGGTCGGCCGTCTGCGCGATTCGACCTATGCCCAGACTGTTCAGCTCCTGGCCGAATATGCGCCGGAGCCGCCCTTCGATGCGGGAACGCCGTCGCGCGCGCCCGCAGAGGTCAAGGGCATGATCGACACGATGTTTGCGAATTTCGTGCAACAGGCCGAGCAGGTCGGGCGCGCCGCATTCGCCAGATCGCAACGTCGCTGAGAACGGTCCAGGCGCGAAGGATCGGTTGACAGCGCCGGACCCGCTGGCGATGCTCGGCAAAAAAATACCGAAGCGCGAGTTGCTTCAAGAACCTATCTTTGAGAGGGAGCGATCTCCATGGCTTCATGGATTTCAGGAAACATGCGCGCGGGCATGGCAGCCGCGATTCTCGGTCTTGGCCTGTGCGGCTCGACGGCAAGCCGCGCCGAGCAATTCATCAACATCCTGACCGGCGGCACATCGGGCGTCTATTACCCGATGGGCGTCGCCATCTCGAAAATCTTCTCCGAGAAGATGCAGGGCGTGCGCCCCTCGGTGCAGGCGACCAAGGCGTCGGTCGAAAATCTCAACCTCATCCAGCAGGGCAAGGGCGAACTCGCCTTCACGCTCGGCGACAGCCTCGCCGACGCCGCCAAGGGCGTGGAGGAAGCAGGCTTCAAGAAGCCGCTCGACCAGTTGCGCGGCGTCGCGGGCATCTACGCCAACTACATCCAGGTGATCGCTTCGAAGGATTCCGGCATCAAGACGCTGGCCGACCTCAAGGGCAAACGCCTCTCCGTCGGCGCGCCGAAGTCGGGCACTGAGCTCAACGCCCGCGCGATCCTCAAGGCAGCCGGGATCGACTACAAGGATCTCGGCAAGGTCGAGTACCTGCCGTTCGGCGAGTCGGTGGAGCTCATCAAGAACCGCCAGCTCGACGCCACGCTTCAGTCGGCTGGCCTTGGGGTCGCGTCGATCCGCGATCTCGCCAATTCCGTGCCGATCACCGTCGTCGAAATTCCGGCGGCGATCGTCGACAAGGTCGGCTCGCCCTACGTCAAGGTGACCATCCCGAAGGGAACCTACGAGGGACAGGACGCCGACGTGCCGGCCGCCGCGGTGAAAAACTATCTCGTCACCAACGCAAAACTGCCCGACGACGTGGTCTACGGCATGACCAAGGCCATCTTCGAATCGCTGCCGGACCTGCAGGCCGCGCATTCCGCCGCCAAGGCGATCAAGCTCGACACGGCGATGGAAGGCATGCCAGTGCCGCTGCATCCGGGCGCAGCGAAATACTTCAAGGAAAAGGGCGTCCTGAAATAGAAGGCCAGACGCGCCGGCGGTCCTCGCCGGCGCTTTCTCCCGCGACCGGACCGATCCTTTGAGCCAGCCCGCGATCAGCGCAGACGATCTCGCACATCCGACCGCAATCCCCGCCGTCGACGCCGAACACGGCCTGCCGCCGGGCATGGGTCCGGGCATGTGGGGCGTGGCGCTGGCCGCGATCGCATTCCTGTTCTCCGCCTTCCAGATTTTCACCGCGGTCTATTCGATCCTGCCGTCGGAAGTCGTGCGCGCGATCCACGTCGGCTTTCTCATGCTGATCGCCTTCGCGCTGGTCGCCAATCATCGCTCGGCGAGCAACGCCGGCCGCATCCTCGGCTGGACGCTCGGCATCGTCAGCATGGGCGTGAACCTCTACCACTGGGTGTTCTACGCCGACCTCATCCAGCGCGCGGGCGACCTGACGGAAACCGACCTGTGGGTCGGCATCGTCTTCATCCTGCTGGTGTTCCTCGCAGGCTACCGGTTGCTCGGCCTCGCGCTGCCGCTGGTGACCGGCCTGTTCGTCGCCTATTGCCTCTGGGGCCATCTCCTGCCGGCGCCGTTCGACCACAGGCCATTCGACCTGCGGCAGGTGGTCGACCAGATGGCTTTCGGCACGGAAGGCATCTATTCGACGCCGATCGCGGTGTCGGCGACTTACATCTACCTGTTCATCCTGTTCGGCGCCTTTCTCGAGCGCGCCGGCATGATCGGCCTGTTCAACGACGTCGCCATGGGCGCGGTCGGCCATTCGCGCGGCGGGCCAGCGAAAGTGGCGGTCATATCGTCGGCTTTCATGGGCATGATCTCGGGCTCCGGCATCGCCAATGTCGTGACGGTCGGCCAGTTCACGATCCCGCTGATGAAGCGCTTCGGCTACAAATCGGCCTTCGCCGGCGGCGTGGAAGCCACCGCCTCGATGGGCGGGCAGATCATGCCGCCGGTCATGGGCGCGGTCGCCTTCATCATGGCCGAGACGCTGGGCATCGCCTACGCCGAGGTCGCCAAGGCTGCGGTCATTCCCGCGTTGCTCTATTTCGCGTCCGCCTTCTGGATGGTCCATCTGGAAGCCGGCCGCCTCGGCCTGTTCGGACTGCCGAAGGATCAGCTTCCTTCGGCGCGCAAGGCGCTGATGCAGCGGTGGCCGCTGCTGCTGCCGCTCGCCGTGCTCGTCTATCTGCTGTTTGCCGGCTACACGCCGCTGTTCGCCGGCGCGCTGTCGCTGGCGCTGACCGTCGTCATCATCCTCGGCATGCCTTTGTCGACGCGGCTGCCGGCCGGCGTCGTCCGCAGCCTGTTCTGGATCGCGCTCGGCATACTGTGCAGCGCTTTTTTCGCCAAGGAATTCACGATTCTGGGCATGCGCGTGCAGGGCGTGGAACTCGTGCTCTTCATCGTATTGGCGCTGATCGCGCTCAATCTGGCGCTCAAGGGCGGCCGCGAGACGCTGCTCATGTGCCGCGACGCGCTGATCGAGGGCGCGCGCCAGGCGCTTCCCGTCGGCATCGCCTGCGCGGTGGTCGGCATGGTCGTCGGCACGATGACCCTGACCGGCGTCGCGACCGTCTTCGGCAATTGGGTCGTGTCGATCGGCAAGGCCAGCATCTTTCTGTCGCTGGTGCTGACCATGATCACCAGCCTCGTGCTCGGCATGGGCATCCCGACCATTCCCACCTACATCATCACATCGTCGCTGGCCGCGCCCGCGCTCCTGAAGCTCGGCGTGCCGCTGCTGATCAGCCACATGTTCGTCTTCTACTTCGGCATCATCGCTGACCTGACGCCGCCGGTGGCGCTCGCAGCCTTCGCCGCGGCGCCGATCGCGCAGGCGAGCGGTTTTTCAATCGCCAACCAGGCGGTGCGCATTTCGCTCGCGGGGTTCGTCATTCCCTATATCGCCGTCTACGACCACACACTCATGCTGCAGGCCGACCCCGGCATGTCGAATTCGCAGTTCCTGGTCGCCGTCGTGTGGGTAGTGCTCGAGACGCTGCTTGCGATCGGTTTGTGGGGCATCGCGGCGATCGGTTACTTCAACCGTCCGCTGAGCTGGGCCGAACGCGGCTGGTCGTTCCTGGCGGCAGCCCTCATCGTGGGCTCCGACCCGCTGACCGAGGTGACGAAGAGCTTCGGGCTCGGGGCAGGGCCGATCCTGACGGCCGGCTACATTCTGGCGGCGGGCTTCATCGTCTGGCTCTACATGCGTCGGCCGAAGCTGGCATGAGCCTGTGCGTCGTCGGCGCCAAGACGCTGGCAATAGCGGCGAACGTGTTCACGCTGTCGTGGACGCATTCGGTTCAGAAGACGCTCTGGCAGGAGCGATGGCGGGTCGAGGCGGGCGGTCTGCGCATCGTGGAAGCCCGGGTCGAAGGCTCCGGCGCCGGCATGGAGGCGGGCGAGGGCGCCAAATTCGACGGCCGCTTCTGGCGCTGGACGCCCAACCTGCCGTTGCTGCCGCAACTGCTGCTGCGCCGGTCGGACGCCGTGCCGCAAGGTTGGACGCTCTGTGCTGCGGGGACGTGCCGCGCAATTGGCGATCATCGAGAGACCGCAGACGTGGTGGTCTTGGCCTCTTGTCGTCCTGGCCCCTTGTCCCCCAGACAAGTGCGCTAACGGGCCAGCCGCCAGATCGCCAGCCCCGCGACCGCCGCCGGCGCCGCGAAGACCAGAAGGAGGATCGGCAATTCGTCCTTCACCGAATAGCCCGCCTTGTTGACGCCCACCCACATGTTGGCGAGCGCCATGACAAGCCAGAAGGGAATGAACAGCTTCGCTGCAAAGGCGTAGTCCGGATCGGCCCCGCCCCAGAGCCTGCCGAACAACAGAAAGAGGCCGAGCGAAACCAGTCCGCCGCCGATCACCAGAGCCATGTGCATGGGCGTCATTCTCCCTAAGGCCGCCATCACTGGTTCAGCCCGCCCGGCCGTGTCAACGCCCGGGCAGGCACTGGCGACATTTACTTGGTCGTATAACCGCCGTTGACGAGGATGGTCTGCCCGGTCATCCACCAGCCATCCGACACCATGAAGCGGATGCAGGGGACGATGTCCTCGGTGTCGGTGAGACCCGTCTTCGAGAATTTCGAAAGGGCGGCGGCGGTCTTGTGATAGGCGTCCGGGTGTTAGAGGACTGGCTAGTCGATCTTCTGAAGCGGGAGGTCATGGACGGCTGAGCGCGAGGAAGCGCTGAATGTGGTATTATATAACCGCAGACAAATTTCCCTGATTTTCCTAGGAGAATCGGAGCAATCGGTTGACGCGGGAATCTGCGTCGCCTATAAGCCCGCCATCCGGACCGGCGACACATCGCCGGTTCGTTCCGTTTCCGCCAGAGGGAAAATCCCCATGTACGGCAATACCTATTCGGCAAAGCCCGCCGACATCGAAAAGAAGTGGCTGCTGATCGACGCGAAAGGCCTGGTCGTCGGCCGCCTCGCCTCGCTGATCGCCATGCGCCTGCGCGGCAAGCACAAGGCGACCTTCACGCCCCACATGGACGATGGCGACAATGTCATCGTCATCAACGCCGACAAGGTGGTTCTGACTGGCCGCAAGCGCGAGCAGAAGGTCTATTACCATCACACCGGCTATCCCGGCGGCATCAAGGAACGGACGGCCAAGTTCATTCTGGACGGCCGTTTCCCCGAGCGCGTGCTCGAGAAGGCCGTGGAGCGCATGCTTCCGCGCGGGCCGCTCGGCCGCAAGCAGCTCGGCAACCTGCGCGTCTACAAGGGCGCGGAGCATCCGCACGCCGCCCAGAACCCCGTGACGGTCGACATCGCCGCCATGAACTCCAAGAACGCCCGGAGCGCCTGATATGGCCGAGACGCTTTCCTCCCTGTCCGATCTCCAATCCGCCGCCTCCGTCCAGCCGGAAGCGCCCGTCTACGAGAAGAAGGTCGACAAGTTCGGCCGCGCCTACGCCACCGGCAAGCGCAAGGACGCCGTCGCCCGCGTGTGGATCAAGCCGGGCT
Organism: Rhodoblastus sp.; assembly: GCA_047605445.1. Classification (GTDB taxonomy): domain Bacteria; phylum Pseudomonadota; class Alphaproteobacteria; order Rhizobiales; family Beijerinckiaceae; genus JAJXWB01. Next base: position 21,011 of record JASGFP010000025.1, on the reverse strand, counting down.
CCGGCAAGACCGTCGTCAACGGCCGCTCGCTCGAAGTCTATTTCGCGCGTCCGGTGCTGCGCATGATCATCGGCCAGCCGCTGGTGGTCGCCAACCGCGTCGGCCAGTACGACCTCATGGTCTCGGTCGCCGGCGGCGGCCTGTCGGGCCAGGCGGGCGCGGTCCGCCACGGCCTCGCCAAGGCCCTGACCAATTTCGAGCCGGAGCTGCGCTCGGCTCTGAAGAAGGAAGGCTTCCTCACCCGCGACAGCCGCGTGGTCGAGCGCAAGAAGTACGGCAAGCGCAAGGCCCGCCGGTCCTTCCAGTTCTCGAAGCGCTGATTTCGCGTTTCCGCTTTCCGGAAAAGCCGCTCTCTCGGGGGCGGCTTTTTTGTCGCCGGTTGCCTTGCGGCGGCCGGGGCGGGCATCCTGCCCGTCCGTTCCGGGAGCCTCGATGATCGACCGCTTCGTTTTCGCCATCGCCGGCATAGCCGCGGGCGCCGCCGCCGTCTGGCTGGCGATCGCGCCCCATCGCGCCGCCCCGACCGTCAACCCGGCCGACCTGCCGCATCCCAAACGCGGGCTCGTTGCGGGCTATCTGCCGCCGGACCGGATCGTGGATGCGCTGGCGCTTCTTCCGCCGCCCCCCGAGGCGGGTTCGGCAAGGCAGGCCGCCGACGAGGCGGCGCGGCAGGCCGCACGCGCGCTCCGCGACACCCCGCGCTGGACCATGGCGACGCGGGATGCGGAATTCCGCTTCCCCGGCGCCGTCGCGCCTTTCGCCTGCGCGCTCGGCGTTCCGATCGACGAGAAGACCACGCCGCAGACTTATATGCTGCTGCGCCGCAGCCTGACGGACGCCGCGGAGGCCGTGTCCGCCGCCAAGAAGAAATACGCCCGCCTGCGTCCATTCGCGGCCTCGGACGATTCCACGACCTGCGCCGTCAACCGCGACGGCGACACGCGCACCGACACGTCCTATCCCTCAGGCCATGCGACCTACGGCTGGGCATGGGGCCTGATCCTCGCGGAAGTCGCCCCGGATCGCGCCGAGGCGCTGCTCAAGCGCGGCTACGATTTCGGGCAGGGCCGCATCGTCTGCAACATGCACTGGCAGAGCGACGTCGACGCCGGCCGTCTCGCCGGCGCAGCCGTGGTGGCGCAATTGCACGCCGACCCGGACTTCCGCGCGCAGCTCGACGCCGCGCGGTTCGAAACCCGGGCGGTACGGGCGCGCGAGAGCGCCGCGCCCGACTGCGCCCTCGACCGTCAGGCCGCCCAGCCTTGAAGCGACTTAAGGCGCTTTGGAATAGGTGGCCTTGAACGTGACGTTGCAGCCCGAAACGCTCCACATATTGTTGATCGTTCCGGTAATGGTCACATTGCCCGTCGTCGACGCGACCGTCGCGGGAACCGTCACGACGTTCGATACGGTGGTCTGAAAGCCAAACGGCTTGCCCTTGCCGTTCATGGCCGTGCCGTTGACAGGGCCGGTGCCTCTCATTTGCGGATTGGTGGATTCGCTCTGCGTCTGGTAGTTGACGGCCGACTTCGTGAAGATGACGCTCATCGACGTCAGTTCCGACGCCGTAAGAGCGGGTCGGTAGACCGAGACGTTGGTGTCCGCGACGGAGGTTCCGCCAACGCCTGCGCACCCGGCCGTGGTGCCTGTGACGCTGAAGAACCCCTGCCACGAGGCATGCGTATCCAGCGCGAGCGCCGGCGAAGCCGAGCAGAGCGTGACGACGAGCAGCAGACCTGTCTTTTTCATATCAGCCCCCAAGTGACGGTCGCGGCAACCCCACCGCGTTTTCCTCGCGCTCACGAAAGTCCAGCGATGGCCGAACCGATTTATACGCCGCCGTCGGCGGCGATGGGCGCACAGGCCGCGATCATTATTCGGCGAACTGAAGAAATCAAGCAGCGACATCGACTGTTGCACCGCAAAATTCAGTAAAGAGGCGGCGATAGTCTGGACAATTCGGCGTGCGAAACGGTGACCGCCGCTGGATCGAGATATTCCCGGAAGCGAAATCGCCGGGTTGCGCTGGTTCGGGCGCCCGCGAGTGGTTACGCTTTGGTCGGACGACGATTCGACCGGACGGGGCATGTTCGAATTCATCCAGAGGCGTCCGCGCCTGTTTCTGGCGCTGTTCACGCTGCTGGTCTTCGCCGTTGTCACGCGCGGCGGCTTCGCCGACGCCGATACGGCGCGCCGCCTGCAGGTGACGCATTCCTTGTGGAGCGACGCGCCGCAGGTCGCTGCGGCCGACCGCAATTCCTCGCCGCCCAGCCCCGGCGCAGCGCAGCTCGCCGTCGCCCCTGGCTTCTGCGACTTGCCGGGCCCCGACGGTCGGATCAATGCGCAATTTTCAATCGGCCAGTCTCTGCTCATGCTCCCCGCCGACCTCGCGGCGGCGGCCGCGCGCGGCGAACTTTCCGCTCATCCCACGAACTTTTTCCTGCACAACTGGACCGTCAATCTCATCACCTTTCCGCCAGTGGCCGTCGCAGGCGTGCTGCTGTCGTTCGAGCTGCTGACGATCCTGGGCTTTACGCTTCTGCCGGCCCTTGCAGCCAGCGTCTTCCTGCTGATGGGCACGACCTTCGTGCTCTACGTGCAGGATAGCGCCGAGAACAGCCAGCTCTACGCGCTATACGTCGGCGCGCTTGTCGCTTTGCTGAAATCCGACGCCGGAAACGTCAGACGCAACATGCTGATCGCCGGCGCATGCGCCGGTGCGGGCCTGCTGTTCAAACTGCCGTTCGTCGCCAATATCGCCGCGCTCGGCCTTGTCGCCAAATTTGTTTCGGATCGCGCGGCGGGGCAGGGCGCGCGTGGTTATTTCAACATCGGGCCGCACACCCTCCGCGACGCGCTCTGGTTCGCCGCGCCGGTCGTGGCCGCCATTGGCGTCGATCGCATCTACCATTTCCACCGCTTCGCCGAACTGACCGGCACGTATATGAAGCATTGCGTCGCCGCCTTCGCCCGGCTCGACGGCTATCCCGCCGATTATCCGTTCGGCTATCCGCTGGCGAAGGGCGTTCTGGGGCCGATCGTCGATCCGCGCCGGTCGGTCTTCGTGTTCGATCCGTTCCTTGCGGTCGCGCTCGGGTTCATCGCAACCGGCTGGCGCGGCCTCGGCGCCGAGCGGCGACTGGTCGTCGTCTCGACCCTTGCGGCTTTCGTCATGTTGCTGCTGATTTTCGGCGGCTCCTGGTACTGGAACGGCGGCCTCGGCTCGTGGGGCGCGCGCCACCATCTCGTCCCGGTCGAGCTCCTGTGCCTGATCGGCCTCGCCCTCGCTTTCGAGAAGCTGCCACAATTGGGGCGGTTCGCGCGCGGCGCGCTGGCGTTGGGCGCGAGCCTCGGCGTCCTCGGGCAAGCAATCGCCCTGCCCATGCCAGCGGGGCTCGAGCAGGCCCAGGCGCTCGAAGGCGATCCGCTGCGGGCGATCCAGCTCCTGCGCCTTCGAAATCTCTACTATCTGGCGACCGACCGCTTGGGCGAGATTGCGGCGCAGATGCGCGACCAGCTGGGCCGCGACATCGTGCTGGACCTCGTGGATCCCTTGACCGGGAGCACGTTTTTCATCCTGCGTGTCGCCGCGCGCCTCGACCAGCCGGCAGCTGCATTTGCCAGAGGGCTGTGGTGGACGCTCTCGGTCTGCGCTTTCGCGGCCGGCCTCTACGTTCTCCTGCGCTGCGCCGCCGGCCAGCGCGCCGGCGCAAACGCTGAGGGCGGGCGGCAAATTGTTTCGCGAAACAGGATTTCCGTTTTGTGAACGCCCCCTGCATTGAACGGAAAATACACACGCCAGACACATTTTCACGAAGGCGGAAGCAATTTCAACTCTGCGCAAATTGCGCGGAAAAGGGGCGCCATACGTGCTGGTTAATACAAAAAAACGATCGTCCCGACCGCGATTAACGTTCGATCAGAACTTGCCGCGTAGTGTAGCGCGCATTGAATATAAGCGAACGAGGGTGCGCACATGTCGAAGTCGATTTGCCTTTTCTTCAAGGACGAAAGCGGCGCGACCGCAATCGAATACAGCTTGATCGCAGCGCTGATCGGCGTCGCCGTCATCGCCGCCGTCAGAAAGATGGGCACGACCATGTCGGCCAAGTTCAGCGGCATCGCGAACAATCTGACCTGATGGAAGTCGATCGCACGGGCGCGTTCCTCGCGCTTGTGGGTCGGACCGCGTCGGATCGCCGCCCGCGACATTTACGTGCAATCTGTCTATAAGGCCCCGAACTATCGCGCCTCCGGGGCCTGACATGACTGCAAGAATCTTCATCGACGGCGAGGCCGGGACGACCGGCCTCGAGATTCGGGAGAAGCTCGGGCCGCACAAGGGCGTCGAGCTGGTCTCGATCGACATCGAGCGGCGCAAGGACGCCGGCGCGAAAACAGAGCTGCTCGCCTCCGTCGATCTTGCAATTCTCTGCCTGCCTGACGACGCGGCGCGCGAGACGGCCGATATTGTCGAGAGCCTGGGTTCGGACGGCCCGCGGCTTCTCGACGCTTCGACCGCGCATCGCGTCGCAGACGGCTGGACATACGGCTTCGCGGAACTGATCGCCGGGCAGGGCGACGCGATCAGGGCCGCCCGCAACGTATCCAATCCCGGCTGCTACGCCACCGGCGCCATTGCGGCGCTCCGGCCGCTGGTCGACGCCGGCCTCATCCCGGCCGCCTTCCCGCTGACCATCAACGCCGTATCCGGCTATTCCGGCGGCGGGCGGCAGATGATCGAGGCCTACGAGACGCACAAGGCGCCGCTGTTCGAGGAATACGGGCTCGGACTCGAACACAAGCACGTGCCGGAAATCGTGAAATGGTCAGGCCTGAGCGCCCGGCCTCTATTCGTGCCGGCCGTCGGCAATTTCCGGCAGGGGATGCTCGTCAACATTCCGCTGCATCTCGACGCATTGCCTGGCAAACCGAAGGCCGTCGATCTCGAGACGGTTCTGTCGAACCATTACGCCGGCCAGCGCTACGTGCGCGTGATCCATCCGGACGCTTCGGGAAGGCTCGACGCGCTCGCGCTCAACGGCACGAACAATCTGGAATTGATGATCTACGCCAACGAGAACCGCCGGCAGGCTGTGCTCGTCGCGCGGCTGGACAATCTCGGCAAAGGCGCATCGGGCGCCGCCGTGCAGAATTGCGAGCTGATGCTGGGGCTGTAGCCCCAGCCGTCGGCCTCACCCCTCGTACCCCACCACCCGGCAGGCCTGCTCGCCGAGTTTGTCGATGCCCAGGCTCATCGTGTCGCCGGCCTTCAGGAAGACGGGCGGCTTCTTGCCGGAGCCGACGCCGGGCGGCGTGCCGGTCACCACGACGTCGCCGACCTCGAGCGTCAGGAAGCGCGAAACGTAGGACACGATCTGCCGGACGTTGAATATCATCGTCTTGGTGGAGCCGGTCTGCATCCGCGCTCCGTTGACGTCGAGCCACATGCCGAGATCCTGCGGGTCGCCGACTTCGTCCGGCGTCACCAGCCACGGACCGAGCGGCCCGAACGTCGGCGCGCTCTTGCCCTTGATCCAGCTTCCGCCGCGCTCCAGCTGAAACTCGCGCTCCGACACGTCATTGGCGAGGCAATAGCCCGCGACATGGTCGAGCGCATCGTCCTCCGAGACATAGGACGCGCGCTTGCCAATGACGAAGCCGAGTTCGACCTCCCAGTCGGTCTTTTTCGAATCCCGGGGGATCATCACGTCGTCGTTGGGCCCGACGATGCAGTTCGGCGCCTTGGTGAAAATGATCGGCTCGGCGGGAATCGGCATTCCGGATTCAGCCGCATGGTCGGCGTAGTTCAGGCCGATCGCCACGAAATTGCAGGGCCGCGCGACGCAGGCGCCGATGCGTGGCGAGCCGGACACCGACTTGAGATCGCCGCTCTTGAGCGCCTTGGCGACCTTCTTGATGTGCTTGTGCGCAAGTTCCTCGCCCGCCCAGTCCGACACGATGTCCGAGCAGTCGCGCAGCTTGCCCTTGGCGTCGATCACGCCGGGCTTTTCTTTTCCGGCCTTGCCGTAACGGACGAGTTTCATCGGACGCCTGCTCCCTGTTGCGCCATAGCGCTGGCATGTTTGTGAAATCATCATGCGCATTCGGCGTGTCATGAGCAAGCGCCGCGATTGCGCTTGGCGCAAGCCGCAGCGCGCGTCTTACCGCCGCATCGCCAGCGCGAACAGCAACCCGACGACCGCCACCGCCAGCAGGCCCGCCACGACTTTCCAGAATGTCAGCGGGTCGCGCTCGATCAGGCGGGACGGCTCGCCCGCCACGACCGGATTGCGCAGCGCGTGGGTGAATTCCAGCGGCTCGGCGAAGCGCTGCGTGGGGTCGACAGCCAGCGCCTTGCGGAGCGCGCCATCGACCCAAGCGGGAATGTCCCGCGTCTCGTCGGCCGCCGGCGTATAGGCGAGCTTTCGCATCTGCGCGCGGGTGCGGGCGTGCGCGGCTTGCGCGCCGTAGGGCAGGCGGCCGGTCAGCATGTGATAGGCGATCGCCGCCAGCGAATAGACGTCGGAGCGCGCCGTCCCGCCCTCGCCCAGAAAGTATTCGGGCGCCGTGTATTGCACGGTTCCGAGAATTTCGGCGTTCGCCGCCGCGCTCGCGGTTTCCGCAACGCCGGCCACGCGCGTGGAGCCGAAGTCGATGATCTTCGCCGTGCCCGTCCGGTCGAGCATGACGTTGGCGGGGCGCAGATCCTGATGCACCATCTCCTTGCGGTGAAACGCGGTCAGCCCGCGCGCGATCTGGTCGACGATATCGCGCACCTGCGACAATTGAGGCCGCGGATTGTCGATCATCCATTGCGCCAGGGTCTGACCCTCGATGTATTCGAAGGCGACGTAGAGGAAATTGCGCTTGCGCTCCACCGGGCTCGGCTTCAGCACATAGGCGCTGGACAGCCGGCGCGCGACCCACTCCTCCAGCATGAAGCGCCTGACGTAACCGGCGTCCCCGCTGAGATCGACGGAGGGCGCCTTGAGAACGACGACCGCGCCGCTGTCGATGTCCTTCGCGAGATAGATGTGGCTGCGCGCGGTTGAATGCAGGCGGCGCACGATGCGGTAGCCGTCGAATTCCTGCCGCGCGTCGAGCATGGGCGGCGAGGGCAGATCAGCCCCGCTGCGCGCCGCGTCGTCGGCGCCCGCGCGCGGGATCGCGTCGATGCGGACGATCTGGATGGTCAGATTGTCGTCGCTCCCGCGCGCGAGCGCTTGCGTCGCGATCGCGTGCGCGGCGGCGTCGAGATCGCTCGCTTCGCGGATTGTCCTGGCGACGAACGACGGTTCGACGAAATCGTAAACGCCATCGGTCGCAAGCACGAAGACGTCGCCGGCGCTCACGCTCTCCACGCGATAGTCGATCTCGACCTGAGCGTTCACGCCGAGCGCGCGGCCGAGATAGGACTCCTTCGATGAAATGACGATGCGGTGATCTTCGGTCAACTGTTCGAGCGAGCCGCCGGAGAGGCGGTAGATTCGCGAATCCCCGACGTGGAAGAGGTGCGCCTGCGTCCCCTTCAGCACGAGCGCGTCGAAAGTCGTCACATAGCCGCGATCTTTTTCGTAGGCGCGGAAGCTGCGCTGGTTCTGCGCATGCAGCCATGAATTCGCCGCCGCGATCACGCGCCGCGCCGACGTCTTCGCCGACCACGCCGGCGAGGTGCAGTAATAATCCAGCAAAAACGACTTCACCGCCGATTCCGCGGCGACCTCGCTGACGTCGCTCGAGCTGATCCCGTCGGCGATTGCGACGGCGACGCCCTTCAAGCCGAGGTCAGGCTCCTCCGGCGTCACCGCGCCGTAGAAGTCCTGATTGACCTCCTTTTGGCCGCGATCCGAATATTGGCCGATCGCGACGCGCAGCTTGCCGGTCATGTCCGCCCCACAAAAAAGGCCCCGTCGAAACGGGGCCTTTCACAGCCATAGCCGCTCTATTCGGCCGGCGCCATCTGCATGGGCGTGCGCTTGGGCAGCGTGCGGACATGCGTCGCGTAGAGCGTCAGGCCGGTGAAGGCGAGGCCGCCGACGAGATTGCCGAGCGCGGTCGGGATTTCGTTCCAGATGAAATAATCCCAGACCGAGAAGGGCGCATGCAGCATCAGGCCCGCCGGAAACAGGAACATGTTCACCACCGAATGCTCGAACACCATGTAGAAGAACAGGAAGATCGGCATCCACATGGCCATGATCTTGCCGCTGACATGGGTCGAGATCATCGCGCCGACGACGCCGGTCGACACCATCCAGTTGCAGAGCATGCCGCGGATGAACAGCGTCACCATGCCGGCGAAGCCATGCGAGGCGTAGCCGAGCGTGCGGCCCTCGCCGATATTGCCGATCGCTTTGCCGACCTTGTCGGCCTCCTGCGTAAAGCCGAACGTCGTCACGAAGGCCATCATGAAGGCGACGGTGAGCGCGCCGGCGAAATTGCCGAGAAACACCAGGCCCCAGTTGCGCAGCACGCCCTGGATCGTCACGCCCGGCCTCTTGTCGAACAATGCGAGCGGCGCCAGCACGAACACGCCCGTCAGCAGGTCGAAGCCGAGCAGGTAGAGCATGATGAAGCCGACCGGAAACAGGATCGCGCCGGCAAGCGGCTGGCCGGTGTTGACGTTGATCGTCACCGCCATCCAGGCGGCGAGCGCGAGGATTGCGCCGGCCATATAGGCGCGGATCACCGTGTCGCGCGTCGACATGAAGATTTTCGCTTCGCCGGCGTCGACCATCTTGGTCGCGAATTCGGATGGGGCGAGATAGGCCATCAATACCCTCGTTCTTGGTTCTTGCGCGTTGCGGTTTGGGCTGCGCCGCGCTTCCGGACGCCTAAAAAGCAAGCGCGGCGCCATCGGCCCGCACGCGCGCGCCCACGGGTCGTCAAAAACGGGAATCTGGCTGCTGGTTGTGCGAAAAGCCGCCGGATTGGGCGTCATTTTCTCAAGCCCAGCAAAAGTCGCGCGCGACCCCTGATGGATTGCCGCGTCGCTAGGCGCCTAGCGCCTATGCTTTCTGCCGCCCGGTTTTGCGGGATTGACGGATGTCATGTGCGAGCTGCCGGGTGCTTTCGCCCTTGCAGGCGTCCCACCGCATCGCCTCGGCTTCGGCCTTCACCCAATCGCGGAAGGCGCGCACGGCGGGCCGTTCCTTCAGTCGCTTCGGATAGACGACGCAATAGACGCGTCCCGACGGCATTTTCAGGTCGAAAGGCATGACGAGACGCCCGGTCCGCAATTCGTCATAGGCGAGAACGTCCGAGGCGAGCAGAACGCCGGCGCCTTCGGCCGTCGCGTCCAGCGCGTGATCGGCGCTCGAAAAGCGCAGGCCGCGCGAAGCGTCCACATCCTCCACGCCGGCGCGCGAAAACCACTCGGCCCAGCCGATCGTCTTGGTCCAGGCGGAAAGCGAATCGTCGTGGATCAGGGGCGCCTTCCGCAAGGCGTCGGGCGTCCCGAACGGCCCGAGGCGCTCGATCAGCTTCGGACTGCAGACCGGCGTATAGGACGCCTCGAACATGCGCTCGACCACGAGATCGGGTTCGGCGACGAAATCGTCCGGCAGGTTGCGCAGCGCGACATGCACGCCGTCGGTTCGGAAGTTCGCGAGCGCACCGGCGGATGCTATTCGCGTGTCGATGTCCGGATGCGCCTCGGCGAACCGGTAGAGGCGCGGCGCCAGCCATTTGGCGGTGAAGCCGGGCAGGGCGCTGACGACGAGCATGCGGTCGCGGTCAGCCGCATCGAGCGTATCGACCGCCTCGCGCATATGGAGAAAGGCCGTCCGCAATCCCGGGTAGAGCCGCGCGCCGGCGCCCGTGAGCGCAATGGAGCGCACGCCGCGCTCGAACAATTCGACGCCCAGCAGGGCTTCCAGACCGCGGATCTGATGGCTGAGTGCGCCGGGCGTGACGTTCAGCTCATCGGCCGCCTTCGCCATGCTCAGATGGCGCGCGGCCGCCTCGAAGGCTCGCAGGGCGTTGAGCGGGGGCAACGAGCGGGTCACGAGGCGCGATTCACGAGAAAATCTCAACCGTCGGCTGAAACAACATCCTTTGTCAGCGCCAATTATAGAGCTCACTGTAGCGACATCAAACGCCGGAAATGAAAATTCCTCGTGCGTCGGCTCTGCCGGAAGGAGGCAGTCATGGCTTATGTTTGCGATATGGATCAGGTCGGATCTTCGCACCGGATCGCGAAGGCGTCGCTGGGCGCCAAGATCGCCGGCTTTGCCCACAATGCGGCGGGCTGGCTGGCGGCCTGGAATGAGGCTGCTGACGAAGCCGCCGTCGCCCGCCAGACTTATGGCGTCTGCGGCGGAAAGATCACCGATGGGCTGGAGCGCGAGATGATGCGCCGGCTGCTGCGGCCCGAATAAGAAAACGGCGGCCTCAGGCCGCCGTTTCCTCCAGTCTTGCGCCGCATTCAGTACATGCGGTGGTGGCGATGGGGGTGATGCCGCCAATGGTGGCGATGCGAGCGATGGTGGCGCCAGTGGTGGCGGTGGCCATGATGCCAGCCTTTCCTGTAGCCATGATGCATATGCCGGTGCGAACGATGGTGCATCGCCTTGCCGCGAGGTTGGGGCGCGTGTGCGCCGCCTGTCCCGCCGGGCGTCGGCATCTGTCCGCCGCCGCCTCCGGCCATGCCGCCGCCGCCAGGCTGCTGCATCGCTTGGGCAAGCTGGTTGGGCGCAGCCTGCGCCGCCGGCAGGCAAACGGCGGAGATCAACAGCGTCGCCGCTGCGATCAGCATCTTGGATCTCATTGCAAACTCCCTGTAGCCGCAGCGCTTCAAGCGCCTGTCGCCCCCGGGGGACAACGGCGCGGCGGCCCAATGGTTCCGACGCGGACCACCCCCGCTCCGTCAGCAGCGCACTTTCACATATTCGCCGGGCGCATCGCCGAGCGCCGGCAGCTTCCCGCCGCCGGGTTCGCGGGCAGGAACCATGTCGGATGAATTGGCCTTCATCCAGTCGAGCCAGTTCGGCCACCACGAGCCAGGCGTCTCCGTGGCGCCGTTCACCCAATCCTCGAACGCGCCTTCCGGCTTGCCGTTCGTCCAGTACTGATATTTCGGCTTGTAGGGCGGATTGACGACGCCCGCGATATGGCCCGAGCCCGCCATCACGTAGCGCACCGGCCCGCCGAAGAGCTTGGCGCCGTTGAAGGCGGATTTGGCCGGCGCGATATGGTCCTCGCGCGCGGCGAGGTCGTAGATCGGGATTCTCACTTTCGAGACGTCGAGCTTGACGCCATCGACAATCATCTCGCCCTTGGCGAGGCTGTTCTCGAGGTAGCACTCGCGCAGGTAGAAGGAATGGTTGGCCTGCGTCATGCGCGTGGAATCCGAATTCCATGTCAGCAGGTCGAAGGCCATCGGCGTCTGGCCCTTGATGTAATTGTTGACGACATAGGACCAGATGAGATCGGTCGGCCGCAGCATGTTGAAGGCGTTGGCCATGCGCGAGCCGTCGAGATAGCCCGTGCTCGCCATGTCGGCCTCGACATTGGCGATCGTGTTGGCGTCGGTGAACACCTTGAGTTCGCCGGGATCGGTGAAATCGACCTGCGTTGTGAAGAAGGTCGTGGACGCGATCCGGTCGTCGCCGATCGCCGCCATATAGGCGAGCGTCACCGCCATCAGCGTGCCGCCGACGCAATAGCCGATGGTCGAGACCTGCCGTTCGCCGGTGATCGTCTCGATCGCATTCAGCGATTCGAAAATGCCTTCGCGCATGTAGGCGTCGAAGCCTTTGTCGCGATGGCGGCCGTCCGGATTGACCCAGGAGACGACGAACACCGTCAGCCCCTGGTCGACGCACCATTTGATGAAGCTCTTCTCGGGGTTGAGATCGAGAATGTAGAACTTGTTGATCCACGGCGGCACGATGAGAAGCGGGCGCTTGTAGACCTTCTCCGTCGCCGGCGCATATTGGATGAGTTCGATCAGATCGTTGCGCCACACAACCTTGCCGGGCGTGAGCGCCATGTTCTCGCCGAGCTTGAACTTCGAGGAATCCGACTGGCGCAGGCGCAGCGCGCCGCGGCCAGCCTCGATGTCCTCGGCCAGCATGTTCAGCCCACGCACGAGGTTCTCGCCTTCCTCCTTGAATGTCGTGCGCAGCAGCTCCGGATTGGTCCCGACGAAATTCGACGGCGACAGCGCGCTCGCGACCTGCCGCACATAGAAGCTCGCCTTGGCGCGGCTGAGTGTGTCGAGATCCTCGTCGCGCGCCACCATGTCGTTGGCCCAGTCGACGGTGAGCGCGTAGGCCTGCCGGATGAAATCGAACATCGGGCTTTCGCGCCATTGCGGATCGGCGAAGCGCTTGTCGCGGGTGTCGTAGGGCACGACGGGCTCGACCTGCTCGCCGGTCATGCGGCGCAGCGTATTGCCCCAGAGGTCGATGAATTTGGTCGAGAACGCCTTCTGCGCCTCCAGCGTGCGCGCAGGATCCTTGAGCCAGAATTCCGCGACCTTGCCGAGCGAACGCACCGCGTCGACGATTTCATTCGCGACATTGTTGGGGTTCGCGCCCGTCTCGAGCGGCTTCATGTAGGCCGCCATCACGCGCGAGCCTTCCTGCATCATGCGCGAGGCGTTCTGCGCCAGGCGCTCGAAATTCGGAATCGGCGCGGCGATCGCGTCGCTTTCCTGCGGCGGTTCGGCGGTCTTGGCGCGCGGCTTGCCGGCAGGCTTGGGCTCGGGCTTCGGAATGGCGGCGGTCAGCGCCTCCACCACCTCCGCATGGGCGGCGGCGGCGGGCGTCATCTCGGAATCGACGATCTCGGCGATTGGCTGCGCCGGCGCGGCCGCGTTCTTGCGCGGCGCCCGCTTGCGCGCCGGCGCAGCAGTCGCCTCACGCCGGGCCTTCTTGCCCGCGCCCGGCGAGCCAGAAGTCTCAGCCATTTCAAACCTCCCGAAACGATCCCGGCCATCGGGCTCCGCCGCAGGCCTGTTTCCGACACAATAGCGGTTTATTCACCGTATTGGCCAATGATCAAAACGTTGTAGAACGACATTTCCAAGACTGAAGGCCAGTTCCCAGACCGAGCCATGCGAAACGCCGGAACAAGAGACACGAGACACGGAGGCGCCGCCTGCGCGGTCGCCGTCATGCTCGCGCTCGTCTCGCCTGCGGCCGTCGCGGATGACTTCAAGCTCGGCGAAGACCCGCTGACGGTCATGATGAAATGGCGTCCGGCCGCGCGCGACAAGGACATGCCGGATTTCGTGAAGAAGAGCAGGCCGCCCGAGGACCGGCTCAATTTCACGCCGCTCGTCGGGCAGGAGCCGGCGCGGCCCAAGCGCAAGACGCCGGCCGAACTCGCCGCGGAAATGAAGAAATTCGACGCAGCCGGCGCCGCCGCGCGCGCTCGCGCGGGCCGAGCTTTCGGCGCCGCCAGACCCGCCGCGCGCCCACCGGCGAAGCGCGCAGCGGCGGATTAGCCGGGTCAGGCCCGCGTTTTTCGATTCAAAACGCAGCCATTTCGCACTAAAAGCAGGTCGCGCCGCCAGAAGGCGCCAAAACGAGAGCTATTCCATGTCGGACTTCTATCGCGTCAAGCGTTTGCCTCCCTATGTCTTCGAGCAGGTCAACCGGCTCAAGGCTCAGGCCCGCAACGCCGGAGCCGACATCATCGATCTGGGCATGGGCAATCCCGATCTGCCCGCGCCCAAGCACGTCGTCGACAAGCTGGTCGAGACGGCCGGCAAGCCGCGCACCGACCGCTACTCGGCGTCGAAGGGCATCGCGGGCCTGCGCCGCGCGCAGGCGGCCTATTACGGCCGGCGCTTCGGCGTGAAACTCAATCCCGACACGCAGGTGGTCGCCACGCTCGGCTCGAAAGAGGGCTTCGCCAATATGGCGCAGGCCATCACGGCGCCGGGCGACGTGGTGCTGGTGCCCAATCCCTCCTATCCCATTCACGCCTTCGGCTTCCTGATGGCGGGCGGCGTGATCCGCTCCGTGCCGGCCGAGCCGACGCCCGATTATTTTCCCGCGCTCGAGCGCGCGATCATGCACTCGATCCCCAAGCCGATCGCGGTCGTCGTCTGCTATCCCTCGAACCCGACGGCGATGGTGGCGAGCCTCGATTTCTATACCGACCTCGTCGCCTTCGCGAAGAAGCACGACATCTTCATCCTGTCCGATCTCGCCTACGCCGAAGTCTATTTCGACGGCAATCCGCCTCCCTCCGTGCTGCAGGTGCCCGGCGCCTTCGATGTCTGCGTCGAGTTCACCTCGATGTCGAAGACCTATTCGATGGCGGGCTGGCGCATGGGCTTTGCGGTCGGCAACGAGCGGCTGCTGTCCGCGCTTGGTCGCGTGAAATCCTATCTCGACTACGGCGCCTTCACGCCGATCCAGGTCGCGGCGGCAGCCGCCCTCAACGGTCCCGACGATTGCATCGCCGAGATGCGCGCGACCTACAAGAAGCGCCGCGACGTGATGGTGGAGAGCTTCGCGCATTCGGGCTGGACCATTCCGGCGCCGGCCGCCTCCATGTTCGCCTGGGTGCCGATCCCCGAGCCCTTCAAGCAGCTCGGTTCGCTCGAATTTGCAAAGCTGATGATCGAGAAAGCCGATGTCGCGGTCTCGCCGGGCATCGGCTTCGGCGAGCACGGCGACGATTACGTTCGCCTTGCGTTGGTCGAGAACGAGCAGCGCATCCGCCAGGCCGCGCGCAACCTGCGCAAATTCTTCGACGGCGCCGATCGGCTGCACAATGTCGTGCCGATGAATTCGGGATTGCAGGCGGCCGGCTGAGCAGGATCGTCTCGCGGATTGTCTGCGGGTAAATGAAAGGCGCGGCCTCAGGCCGCGCTTTTTTCATTCGCACCGATATGTGCAGGGCGGCGGCTCGCGATATTCCTGCGTCTTGACGATCGGCGCCCGCGTCAGCGCGCGACCGCGCGCGAGATTGTCGCGCGCCGCCGGCAGGTCGAAGTTCGGCGCGTCCGCCCCCGGCCGCTCGAAACCGATGTCGAAACGGCTCGCGTCCGACTCGGACGGCTGCTTCTTCGCCCCGCCGCGCTGTTGCGCATTGCTCGTCACGCGCGCCGTGATCTGCGCGAGCAGGTTTGGGTCGACGCGGGCGGGCGGGGAGGGCGGCGTGTTGAAATCGGACACGACCGTCTCGAAGCCCGAGCGCAACAGCCTCGCGGTCCCGCCGCCATTGGTCACGTCGACGACGCCATAGTGATGGATGACATGCAGCCGGCCCGCTGAATCGTAGCCCGCCGAAAACACGCCGCCGCGCACGCCGATGGTGGCGGACGGCGTCTTGATCGTCGCGCCGCTGCCGTGGCTGACCTTGCCGCCGACGAAACGCAGCGCGCCGCGCGTCATTGACGTCGTCATCTCGCCCGCGTTCGACGCGGGATCGAACACGAAGCGGTCGATGGTCACGTCCGAATTGCGGCCGATGCTGAGCGCGGACGAATCCTTGAACGCGATCTGCGCCGATCCGTTGGAATTGGTGCGAATGCGCTCGCTCTGCACGACGCCGGCCCCGACGGTGAGGCCCCGCGCCGAAGCGCCCGGCTGCTGGCCGGTCGCGTCCTGATTGGCGGCGCCGACGCTGCCGACAGTCTGTGCGCAGGCGACGCCCGCTGAACCCGCGAGCAGGGCGGCAAGAAAGAGCGACGCGATACGCATGGCCATCCCCCTAGAAGCGCAGCGTCGGGCCGATGAGGCCGGACCAGACGCTGGCGCGGTAATTCGGAAGGTTCGAATTGTTGCGCATGTATTGGACGAGCGCGGCGACGCCGAACATTTTGGTTATCGGCATGTCGAATTGCGAGCCGATCCTGATCTGCTGATCGACGCGCGTCACGAAGGGATCGACGAACGGATCGGCGGCGTCGAAGCGCGTTTCGGCGTAGCGCACGAAAGGCGTGACCGACCAGCGCCAGCCGATCGCCTCGGACGGCGGATCGAATTCGTAGCGCACGGCGCCCTCGAGCCCGAAGCGGCGTGAGGTGAGCGCGCCGGTGAAGGACGAATTGCGGCCGAACAGAACCTTGCCGTCGAACGTCAGCCGTTCCGTCGCGCTCCAGCGCGCGGCCAGACTGCCGGTCCACTGGCTGCCCGTGTTCTGCGTCGAGGCGACTTCGAGGAAGCGGCTGGTCGCGGCAATGTCGAGATGGCGCCATTCGACGCCGGGCTCCACATGGAACGTATTGCCGAGGGGGAAGCGCGCCGTGACGCCGGCGCCGATGCTGGAGCCGAGCCGGCCGAGCGCCAGCGTCGCGTAGGACGCCGCGACATAGGGCCGGATCGACGCGCCAGGCAGGGCGTCAGGAGCCAGTGCGAGCCGTGGGCCGGTCGTCGCCTCCACCAGAACGGAGCTGAGTTCGCCGAACGCGAATTGCGATGTGGCGATGCCGGCGAAACGCGACTCCCAGAGATCGCCGCGCTGGTTCTCGAAATCGTAGACGTGCCGCACCTCGCCGAGCGCGGTCAGATTGGCGCCGCCCCGCTGGTAGTAGGGTCCGGGATTGGGAATGTCGGCGCCGTTGGAGCGGACGAAGCCGAAGGCCGGCGCGACCGGAACGTTTGAACTGTAGCCGACGCCCAGTTGCAGCACGCCCGACAGGCGCGAGGCGGACATTTCCTTTTTCGCTGCAGGCAGCATGATCTCGATGCGCTCGCGCAGATCGGGCTCGAGACCCGGAACGGCCAGCGCATCCTCGAAATAGCGCTGCGCCATGTCCCAGGATTTCAGCCGGTAGTAGAGGACGCCCAGCTCGTATTTGGCGCGCGTGAGATTGGGGTTGAAGAACAGCGTGCGCTCGAGCGCGACGATCGCCGCCTCGTAGTCGCGCGCTTCGACCGCCGCGCGCGCATAGGCGAAATTCGTATCGTTGTCGTTGGGATTGGCCAGCACGCGGGGCAGCAGGACCGTCTGATCGGCAATGACGGTCTGCGCCTGCGCAAAGCCGCCGATGCAGGCGAGCGCGAAGGCGCCCGCGCATCCCCATGCAGCGCGCCGCCGGCGCGCGCCAGACATTTTTCTCGCAAACATCGCAACCCCCGCCGCGGCGGCCCTGCGCCCGAAAGCGCGCCGCGCGGCCATTCTAGCCACGGACGGAGAGGATGGGACCGGCGAATTCGCCAGCTTTGCGAGCATTTTGCCAGACATGTGGCAAGTCTGACACAAGGCCGCGCCCCGTCCGTGCGCCGCAACACCCGACTGTCGCCGCTGCCGCGAGCCGTTACAATCCGGCGAAATCAACGGATAGGCCGTCATGCCGCAATTCCAGCAAATGTTCTCCCAACCCTGGTTTTTCTGGGCCCTTGGCTCGGCCGGATTTGCTGCGTTGACGGCGATCTTCGCCAAGATCGGCGTGGCCAACGTGGATTCGAGCCTCGCCACGTTGTTGCGGACGCTGATCATCGTCCCGCTCGCCGCGTTCGTCGCATGGCTTTCCGGCGGCTTTGCCGGAGCGGGCGCGATTCCCGGCCGCGCGTGGCTCTTCCTCGCGCTGTCCGGCCTCGGCACGGGCGCGTCCTGGCTCTGCTATTTTCGCGCGCTGCAGTTGGGCGAAGCCGCGAGAGTGGCGCCGGTGGATAAGCTGTCCGTGGTCCTGGTCGCGATCTTCGGCGTGATCTTTCTCGGCGAGGCGCTGAGCTGGAGGAACTGGGCGGGCGTGGCGCTCATCCTCGCCGGCGTTCTGCTGGTCGCCCTCAAGGATTGAGTGGACAGGCAGGAATGTTCCTATTATGTTCTCATTCCATTGCGGAGTGAGTCGCATGATGAAACTGTACTGGGCGCCCAACACGCGCAGCCTGCGCGCGCTCTGGATGCTCGAGGAGACCGGCGTCCCATACGAGCGCGTCCACGTCGACATCCGCAACGGCGGCCAGAACGACCCCGCCTTCCGCCGCATCAATCCGATGGGCAAGGTCCCGGCCTTCGAGGACGGCGCGGCGCAGCTCGCCGAAAGCGCCGCCATCTGCGCCTATATCGCCGAGCGTTGCCCGGAAGCGGGCCTCGCGCCGCAGATCGGCGATCCGCGGCGGGGCCGCTATTTCCACTGGCTGTTCTTCGCGCCCGGCTGCGTCGAACCCGCCTTCACCCAGAAATTCGCGAAGGTCGATCTGCCGACGACCGCCGCCGGATGGGGCGATTTCGACCGCGTCTTCGACACGCTCGAAACCGCGCTGAAGCCCGGCCCGTGGATTCTCGGCGAACAATTCTCCGCCGCCGACGTGATGATCGGCTGCGACCTGCTGTTCGGGATCGAGCGCTTCAGGATCGTCGAGCCGCGCCCGGTCTTTTCCGCCTATCTCGAGCGCTGCAAGGCGCGCCCGGCGTTGCAGCGGGCGATAGCGATCGACGCGGGGAAGTGACGACAGACGGATCGGGGGCTCGCAGGGTCGGTTTGCGACGAGGAAGCCTGATATCTTGATCGCAGCTGACAATTTCGACGGTTCGGTCATGATCTCGCGAAATCTTCGCCTGCGCCACGCGCCATGGCCATAGCGTCTACAGTCTTTGCCGATCGGGCTCCGCGACATCGCAAACAGGATGGCGGTGGCTGCTTTCATGGCGTCAAAACCTGTGGGTTGGGCCGAGCGGCCAATGCGCGCGCCACCTAGTCGCTCTAAATTCTCTCCCGTGACCGACCCCAACCTCCGCCTGTTCCTCGACGTCGAAAAATCCGCGCTCGGCCGCCCGTGGCGCCCGCGTCTCGACATTGCGGGCGAACAGCGCGCGCTCGCCATCGTGCAACGCCACGGCCTCTCCGACATCCTCGCGCGCGTGCTGGCGGGCAGGGGCGTCGGCATCGACGAGGCCGCGATCTATCTCGACCCGACCTTGCGCGCGCTGATGCCCGATCCCTCCACGCTGCAGGACATGGACGCCGCCGTGGCGCGGCTCGTCCGCGCGATCGCGCAGCAGGAGACCGTCGCCATTTTCGGCGACTACGACGTCGACGGCGCCTGTTCCGCCGCGCTGCTGGCGAGCTTTCTCGACGCCTGCGCCGTTCCGCGCCTCGTGCGCATTCCCGACCGCATTTTCGAGGGCTATGGCCCCAACGCCGAAGCCATCAAGGAATTGCGCGCGGCCGGCGCGGGCCTGCTCGTCGCCGTCGACTGCGGCACGACCTCGCACGAGGTCTTGGGCGGCGCGAAGGCCCTCGGCATGGATGTCATCGTCCTCGACCATCATCAGGCGCCCGAAAACCTGCCCGATGCGCTCGTCGTCAATCCCAACCGGCAGGACGATCTTTCCGGCCTCGGCGCGCTCTGCGCCGCAGGCGTGGTCTTCATGACGCTGGTCGGCCTCAACCGCGCCTTGCGCACGATGGGTTTCTGGACCGCCGCGCGCCCCGCGCCCGACCTCCTCGCAAGCCTCGACCTCGTGGCGCTGGCGACCGTCGCCGACGTTGCCCCGCTCACCGGCCTCAACCGCGCCTTCGTCGTGAAGGGCCTGCAGGTTCTTCGCGCGCGCGGCCGACGCGGGCTCGCCGCGCTCATGGATGTCGCGCGCCTCGTCGGGCCGCCGCAGGCCTGGCATCTCGGCTTCCTGCTCGGGCCCCGCATCAACGCGGGCGGACGCATCGGCGACGCCGCGCTCGGCGCGAGACTGCTGCTGACCGAAGACCCCGCCGAGGCCCAGAAGATCGCCGCAGAACTCGACCGGCTCAATCACGAACGCCGCGCCATCGAACTCGCGACTGTCGAGGCCGCGCAGGCCGAGGCCGATCTCGCCATGGGCGAGAGCTGGGAGGGCGCGGCCGTCGTGGTCGCGGGCGAGGACTGGAGCCCCGGCATCGTCGGCCTCGTCGCGTCCCGGCTGAAGGAAAAATTCCAGCGCCCCGCCTTCGCCATTGCGCTATCTGGCAAGACCGGCACAGGCTCCGGCCGCTCCATTGCGGGGGTCGACCTCGGCGGCGCGGTCCGGCAGGCGGTCGATGCCGGAATTCTCGTCAAGGGAGGCGGCCACGCGATGGCTGCGGGCGTCACCGTGGCGCGCGAAAAACTCGGCGAATTTCGCGCCTTCCTCGAACAGAAGCTGGCGACCAAAGTCGCCGCCGCGCGGGAGAAAGACGCGCTCCATGTCGATTCGGCAGTCACGGCCGCGGGCGCGACTCGCGATCTCGTAAACGCCGTCGCCGCCGCCGGCCCGTTTGGCGCGGGCTCGCCGGAACCGGTCTTCGTCCTGCCGCGCCATCGCATCACGAACGTTATGCCGGTCGGCGAGGATCATCTGCGCGTGTCCGCGCAAGGTCCCGACGGCGCGCGCCTGGACGCCATGGCGTTTCGCGTCGGCGCGTCGGGCCTCGGCGCCGCGCTGCCGCCGCTGTCGGGCGGCGCTGCGCATCTCGCGGTAACGCTGTCGCTCGATCATTATGGCGGCCGCGAGCGGGTGCAGGCGCGCATCGTGGACGTCGCCCGCGCTGATTGACCGCGCACGCGTTTTTTGCCCGGACGCACGTTGCCAGCAGCGCCGCAGCGCCGTATAAGCGCGCCGTTCGCTCACGCGATCCCGCGCCCATCGTCTAGCGGTCCAGGACGTCGCCCTTTCACGGCGAAAACAGGGGTTCGATTCCCCTTGGGCGCGCCACAACCGCCTCGCCATCGCCTGTCGCGCGCCTTATGTTGCGAGCCTCGGCGGAATCGAAGTTCGGAATCCATGCAGACTGTCGATCTCGACGCGCCTCGGAGGCTGTCCGGCGCATGAACAACCCTTTGCCGCGCGTCGGCTCCGTTCTTCACCGCCTGCTGCAGAGCGAGGCCGGCGGCGGCATCGTGCTCATGGCCAGCGCCGCGGCGGCGCTGTTTGTCGCCAATTCGGGCTATGGCCCAGCCTATTTCGCGGCGCTCGAGGCGCATGTGGGGCCGCTGAGCCTGCTGCACTGGATCAACGATGCGCTGATGGCGCTGTTCTTCCTGCTGGTCGGGCTCGAAATCAAGCGCGAGATGATCGGCGGCGAACTGGCCTCCTGGCCGGCCCGCGCGCTGCCGGGCCTGGCGGCCGCCGGCGGCATG
>JASGFP010000024.1:0-36280 GCA_047605445.1 Rhodoblastus sp. | reverse complement strand
GCCAACCGAGATCTTGCCCGGCGGAAGCGCCAGCCTGTAACCGCCGCCCTTGCCCTTCTTCGCTTCCACCATGCCGTTGGTTCGCAATTCCGCGAGTATGGCGTCGAGGAATTTCTTCGGGATCTGGTTCTGTTCGGCGATCTCGGAGCCGGCGGCCAGCTCCTGCGGAGCAAGCCGCGCCAGATGCACCATGGCCTTGAGCCCGTATTTGCCTTTCATGGTCAGCATGCTGCGACATAGCCCGACGCTTGCGCCAAGTCCAACTTGCGCCAAGTCCAATTCGCATCAAGTCCAACTCGCATCAAGTCCAACTCGCGCGACAAGTCCGACTCGGACCCCAGGTCCAACGCCAGGCCCGCAAAGAGATGATCCCGTCTCTTTGCGAGCCGCGCAGGAGCATGCGTTTCGCCGCAGCACGAAAAAAGAGAGCATTCATTTTATTGACTAAAACAGTATACTAATAGAACTTTGGCGTCCTGCTCTTGAAGGAAGCCGTATGAACACGATGCATTTTTGCCGGAGACGGGCGCGCTGGCGCCTGATGCCCCGCTGCATCTTCGCGGCGACCGGCGCCTGTCGCTGACGCGCCGACGCCGCAACACCCAAGGTCGAAACTGGAGCGCCGCGCTGCGGCGAACGATCCGCCATGCCCATTCATGCAGACAAGCCGCGCGCCGGTGGCCGCGCCGACGCCTTCATCATCGAAATTCGCAACCGCACCGCCGGCCTCGTCGCCAGCGACGGACGCGAGTTCTGCTTCTTCGCCGCCGAGCGCGCCTTCGCGAGTCTCGACGGCCATGTCTTCCGCTCCGCGCGCCAGGCCGAGCGCGCGGTCCGGGGCCTCGCCGCGAGCCGGTCGGGCGCAACGACGCTCCGCTGAACCGAATTTGAAACGAGAAAGGACCTCCCCATGATCGACAGACGCCGTCTCATAACCAGCGCCGCCGCCCTCGCCGGCGCTTCCGCACTGCCCGCCTTCGCGCAGGACAAGCCTGCCGAAATCCGGATCGGCACGCAGAAGGGCGGATATTTCCCCGCGGTCAAGCAGCGCAAGACGGTCGAGACGGCGTTCAAGCCGCTCGGCGTCGACATCAAATGGATCGATTTTCAGTTCGGACCGCCGCTGCTCGAAGCCATCAACGTCGGCAGCGTCGATTTCGGCTATGTCGGCGACTCGCCGCCGATCTTCGCGCAGTCCGGCGGCGCGAAGATACGCTATGCGGCCGCCGTCGTCTCGCGCGGCAACAATCAGGCGATCCTCGTGCCGCAGGACTCGCCGCTGAAATCGCTTACCGATCTCAAGGGCAAGAAAATCGCCTTCGGCAAGGGATCGAGCGCGCACAACCTCCTCGTCGCCGCACTGGAAAAGGCTGGCGTCGCCTGGAGCGATATAACGCCCGTGCCGCTCGCGCCGGCCGACGCCACGGCAGCCTTCGCCAAGGGCGCGGTCGACGCCTGGTCCGTATGGGATCCCTACGTCGCGCTCGCCGAACTCAAACTGAACGCGCGCGCGATCGCGTGGGAGCGCGACGTTCACAAATCGAACGCCTTCTTCATCGTCGGCGCCGATTTCGTGCAGAAATATCCTTCGCTCGTCGCTCGCCTCAACGAGATTTTCGCCAGCGAAGGCAAATGGGCTGAGGACCATCGCGAGGAGGTTGCGACCGCCTATGCGGCTGCGACCGGCGTCGACATCGAGGCGGTGCGCCGCGCGGTGCAGAGGTCGACCTACCAGGTCGCGCCCGTCGATGCGAACGTCATCGCGACGCAGCAGGGCGTCGCCGATCGCTTCGCGAAACTCGGCCTCATACCCAATCCGGTGCGTGTGTCCGAGATCGTCTGGAAATGGACGCCGGCGAGCTGAGGCCAGACATGACCGACATCACCGAATCACTCCTCGGCCGGCCCGGCGCGCGCCCGCGCCGGGCGCCGCTCGCGAACCTCGGCAGGCGTCTGCGACGCCGCGGAGCCGCCTGGCTTGCGCCTGCCTTCATCCTGGCGCTCTGGCAGGCGTGTTCCGCGCTCGGCTGGCTGCCCGCCAATGTGCTGCCCAGCCCGACGGACGTGCTGCGCGCGTTCTGGCGGCTCACGCTGTCGGGCGAACTTGCGCAGAACATCGGCGTGAGCTTCCTGCGCGCGGCGGCTGGCTTCGCCATCGGCGGCGGCGTCGGCTTCGCGCTCGGGCTCGCCAACGGTCTTTCGAAACTCTCGGAGACATTGACGGATTCCACGCTTCAGATGGTGCGCAACATTCCCCATCTCGCACTCATACCGCTGGTCATCCTGTGGTTCGGCATCGACGAAGGCGCGAAGCTGTTCCTCGTTGCGCTCGGCGTATTCTTCCCCGTCTACCTCAACACGCTGCACGGCGTGCGCACGGTGGACCCGCAGCTCATCGAAATGGGCCGCAGCTACGGAATGACGCCGGGCGCACTGTTCCGGCGCGTCATCCTGCCGGGCGCGCTTCCATCGATCTTTGTCGGCTTGCGCTTCGCGCTCGGCGTGATGTGGCTGACGCTGATCGTGGCGGAGACGATCGCCGCGCAATCGGGTCTCGGCTACATGGCGATGCAGGCGCGCGAGTTTATGCAGACGGATATCGTCGTGCTGGCGATCCTGATCTATGCGCTGCTCGGCAAGGCCGCCGATACGAGCGCGCGCCTGCTCGAAGGCCGTTTTTTGCAATGGAACCCCGCCTTCCAGACCAGGGGAGCGAGCGCATGATCGCCGTCGAAAATCGTGAACGCGCGGCGCTGCCGGAATTCTCCGGCCTGTTTCGCACGCCGGCGCGCGGCGCCCCCATCACGGCGCGCAGTCTCGGCCGCCGTTTCGGAGACCTGCACGTGCTGCGTTCTCTGGAGCTGCATGTGCCGGCAGGGCAGTTTCTCGCCATCGTCGGCCGCAGCGGCTGCGGCAAGAGCACGCTGCTGCGCATCCTCTCCGGCCTCGATCGTCCGACCTCGGGCGAATACTGGCTCGGGGACGCGGCGGCGAAGGGAACGCGGGCGGAAGCGCGGATCATGTTTCAGGAGCCGCGCCTGCTGCCTTGGGCGAACGTGCTCGAAAATGTCGAAGTGGGCCTCGCCGGCGCAGCCGGCGCGACGGACTCGCGTTTTCGCGCGTTGGAGGCGCTGGCTGCAGTTGGCCTCGAGGATCGGGCGGACAATTGGCCGTCGGTCCTGTCCGGCGGCCAGAAGCAGCGCGTGGCGCTTGCGCGCGCGCTCGTCTCGCGGCCGCGCTTTCTGGCGCTGGACGAACCGCTCGGCGCGCTCGATGCGCTGACCCGCATCGAAATGCAGGCCCTGATCGAACGTATGTGGCTCGAGAGCGGGTTCACCGCGGTGCTCGTGACTCACGACGTATCGGAAGCGCTCGCGCTCGCCGACCGCGTCGTGATGATCGAGGACGGCCGCATCGCGCTCGACATTCCCGTCACGCTGCCGCGCCCGCGCCGGCGCGGCTCGGTCGATCTCGCGATGCTGGAGGAGCGCATTCTCGCGCAGCTCCTGCAGCGCGAAAAAATTATCCCCGAATATGTGATCTGAAACCGAGAGAGAGAAAGACGATGAGCTTCTACAGGGACTTCAACGACAAAATCGCCATCGAGGCGTGGAACACCGAACGGCGCCGGCCTTACGAGACAATAGAGGTGAAGCAGGTTTCGCCCACGATCGGCGCGGAGATTTCCGGCGTCGATCTCTCGCAGGATCTGAGCGAGGCGCAACTGGCGGAAGTGCGCCGGGCGCTCGACGAAAACCTCGCCGTCATCTTCCGCGACCAGAATCTGTCGAAGGAAGCGCACAAGAAACTGGCGCTGCGTTTCGGCAAGACGCTGCACCGGCACGAGCTTGGCGCGTCCCGCTTCAAGGGCGCGGGCGAATTCGACCCGGAGCTGTTGTCATGGAAGACCGGCCGGGACTCGCGCTTTACGGCGGGAGACGGCTGGCATCCCGACGTCTCCTGCGATCCTTCCCCGATCGCCTATTCGTTCCTGCGCGTGACGAAGACGCCTCCCGCCGGCGGCGACACGGCGTTCGCCAACATGTATCTGGCCTATGAATTCCTGTCGGACCCCATCAAGACCCTGCTCGAGGGCCTGACCGCGATTCACGACGGTTCGCTCGCGTGGACGGCGGGCTACGGCGCGCAACCGACCCCCGGAAAGACCTATCCGCAAAGCGAGCATCCGGTCGTCGCCGTCCATCCGCGCACCGGCCGCAAATATCTCTACGTCAACGCCTCATTCACCTCCCATATCGTGCAGCTGACGCGCAAGGAAAGCGACGCTATCCTGGCGCTGCTCAACCGGCACGTGGAAAGCCAGCTCGCGTTGCAGACGCGCATCCAGTGGTCGCCCAACGCGCTCGTCATCTGGGACAATTGGGCCGCACAGCATCACGCCATATGGGACTACTACCCGGAAGAGCGCTGGGGCGAGCGCGTGTCGGTCGTCACCGGCGAGATTCCGCGGGCGCGCGCGGATCTGCCGCAAGCCGCCGAATAGCGCGAAAGCGCCCTGCGGCGGCGCGCCGCCGCAGGGCCGTTCAAGCTGTCAGGAGATCGCGACCATCAAGTCGGAGGCATGGATCGCCGCGATCGTCGTTCTGCGCAACCGCGTCGCTCCACGTGTGCGGCGCGCGATGCCATCTGCCAATTGTGCCCGCTCTCGTTCGCGCGTTCGCTTATGTCGGTCGCACTGCCTTGCGCTGGGCCCCCGATGATTTCTTGGCCCCGCCGGCTGGCATCAGCTTTGCGCCGCTGTCGGCGCGCATCGCCACGCCTTCCGTCAGGCGCACGGCGAATTCATCGGCGATCGCTTCCGCCGTGCGGTCGCCGTCCGGGCGAAACCAGGCGCCGATGCCGTTCAGCGCGCCCGTTATGATGAAAGTGTTCAGCTTCGGGTCGCAAGCCTTGATCGATCCATCCTCGATCCCGCGCGCAATCAGCGTCCGGAAGGCTGCATCGATGCGACGCTTGGCGCGCCGCACTTCGGCGCGCGCCTTCGGCGCCAGCTCGCGGTCGTCGAGACGCACGAGGCACATGCCGAAGTCCTGCGCAATCACCCGCGCATAGGCGCGGATCAGCGCGCGCAACTTGTCGAGGCCGTCACCTTCGCCCTGCTCGATCGCCGTTATGCTGGCCTCGTACATGTTCTGGCCGAGCCGGTAACACTCCGCCAGTATGTCTTCCTTGCCGGCGAAGTAATTGTAGAGCGCGGGCTTGGTGATGTTCAGGCGCGTCGCGACCTCGCTCAACGACGTATGATTGTAGCCGTCCTCCAGAAACATCTTGACGGCCATGCGCAGCACCGCCTCGCGCTTCTCGTCGCGCGCGCGGCGGCGATCCTCGAAAGGGATCCACGGCGTCGGTTCTGCTGGCTTGCTGCGGGCAGGCAAGAGGGTCATGCTTTGTTGACAGGCGGCTCGTGACCCGTATGTTACTCGTCAGTCACTTAATGTCCAGTCGGTATATCTGGAGGAAGCAATGGCCAAGGTTCTTGTCGCAGGCGTTGGAATGATCCCGTTCGCCAAGCCCGGCGCAAGCGCGCCGTACAACGAGATGGGCGCCGCGGCCGGTCGTCTGGCGCTGCAGGATGCGGGCGTGGAATACGCCGACGTGCAGCAGGCCTACGCCGGATACGTTTACGGCGATTCCACAGCAGGCCAGCGCGCCATCTATCCGCTCGGCCTCACCGGGATTCCCGTCGTCAACGTCAACAACAATTGCTCGACCGGATCGACGGCGCTGTTCCTCGCGCGTCAGGCGGTCGAGTCCGGCGCTGCCGATTGTGTTTTGGCCCTCGGCTTCGAGCAGATGAAGCCCGGCGCGCTCGGCTCGGTTTTCGACGATCGCCCAAGCCCGTTCGAAATGTTCGACAAGATCACCGAGGATCTGCTCGACGCCAGGGAAATCCCGCTCGCCCTGCGCTATTTCGGCGGCGCCGGCCTCGCGCACATGCAGAAATACGGCACGAAGCTCGAGACGTTCGCGAAAGTGCGCGCCAAGGCGAGCCGTCACGCGGTCAACAATCCGCTCGCC
Organism: Rhodoblastus sp.; assembly: GCA_047605445.1. Taxonomy (GTDB): domain Bacteria; phylum Pseudomonadota; class Alphaproteobacteria; order Rhizobiales; family Beijerinckiaceae; genus JAJXWB01. Next base: position 30,241 of record JASGFP010000024.1, on the reverse strand, counting down.
ATCTTCCGCAAGGAAGTGACTGCCGACGAAGTCATGGCCTCGCCAGCCGTCTGGCAGGGCGTGATGACGCGCCTGATGGCTTGCCCGCCCACATGCGGCGCGGCGGCGGCGATCCTCGTTTCGGAGGAATTCGCCAGAAAGAAGGGTTTGCGCACGGATGTGCGCATCTCCGCGCAGGCGATGACGACGGATTTTCCGTCGACTTTCGAAAGCCGCGACATGATGAAGGTCGTCGGCTACGACATGGCGAAGGCCGCCGCCGACCAGGTCTACGAGAAGACCGGAATCGGTCCCGACGAGATCGGCGTGGTCGAACTGCACGACTGCTTCGCGCAGAACGAACTCATCACTTACGAGGCCCTCGGCCTGTGCCCCGAGGGCGGGGCGGCCGAGTTCGTCGACAAGGGCGACAACACCTACGGCGGCAAAGTCGTCACCAACCCTTCCGGAGGCCTGTTGTCGAAGGGCCACCCGCTTGGCGCCACGGGCCTTGCGCAATGCTACGAGTTGACGCGGCAGTTGCGCGGAACCGCCGGCGGCACGCAGGTCGAAGGTGTCGCGCACGCGCTGCAGCACAATCTCGGTCTCGGCGGCGCCTGCGTCGTCACCATGTACGAAAAGCACTGAGTCCGGCCCGCGTCGGTGCTTCAAAGCTCGGCGGACCTTTGGCCAGGAGGCGACCGGCGCCGAGAGTATCTTCGTGCTTCTCGTGTCCTGGCGATAGGTGTCGGGTGTATGCCGCACGAAAGACGCAACTCCGACTATCGCGCGCCGCGGCCGGCGGCGCATTGACTGTCGGGTCGCATGCCGTCGGTGCGATGAGACCAAAGGCGCGCGCTCGCCCTCATTGACGTCGAAACGCATATCGCCAGTCAGACTGACGGCATGTGGCGAACGCTTGCAGCTCCATCCTCGTGCGGAAATAAGATTTCTCCGCCTTGGCGCGTCGGCGCGCCAGTCGCGGGGCTGGACGTCGTCGAGGCAGCCGCCGACCCGCGGAACCGAGCCGCGTCCCGCTACTGGCCATTGCCGGCTTTGACGTTATGTTACAAGCGTCCACACTCCGATGGGATGGCGCCTTGGCGCGTCAGGCCTGGCCTCAAGGGATGGTCCGAATGTTGCTTCGACGCATCATGTTTTGCGCGTCTGGAACGTCAGGTTTTTCTGCGGCGCGCCTGCCCTGCGCCGCGGTCCTCCTTCTCGTCGGGGTCGTCACGCCATTTCCGGTCTTTGCCCAGGGCGCTCCGTCCGCGCCGCCGCCTGCCGTCGGCGTGGCGAAGATCTCGAAGCAGCCGATTACCGAGACCGAGAAGTTCGTGGGGCGCATCCAGGCGGTCAGCCGCGTCGACGTGGTCGCGCGCGTGTCGGCTTTCGTGGACGAAGTTGCGTTTCGCGACGGCGTCGAAGTCAAGAAGGGCGACGTGCTCTATCGCCTGCAGCGCGCGCCTTTCGAGGCCGACCTCGACGCCAAGAAGGCGGTCGCCGCGCAAATGAGCGCGCAGTTGCAGAACGCCGATTCGGCGCTTGAGCGTGCGCGCTCGCTGCTGAAGACCCAGGCAGGCACGCAGGCGACCGTCGATACGGCCATCGCCACGCAGCGCAGCTTCGTCGCCCAGTTGCAGGGCGCGCAGGCCAACGTGAAGCAGTCGCAGATCAATCTCGACTATACCGTCATCGCCTCCCCTATCGACGGCAAAGTCGGTCGAACCTCGATCACGCCGGGCAACGTGGTCAGCGCCGGCAGCGGCGTGCTCACCACGATCGTGTCGCAGGATCCGATGTATGTGACCTTTCCCGTGTCCGTGCGAACGGCCACCGAATTGCGCAACCGCTACGCAGACATAGACGCGGACGTCGTCATTCGCGTCATATTGCCTGACGGTTCGGCCTATCCGCAGACCGGCAAGCTCGATTTCATCGACAACACGGTTCAGGCCGGCACGGACACGATTCTCCTGCGCGGCGTGATCCCGAACCCGGTCAAGGCGCAGCAGAATGCGGGCGTCGGGTCGATCCGGCAATTGATCGACAATGAGTTCGTGACCGTCAATGTCGAGGGCGCCGCGCCCGTGCAGGTTCTCGCCGCGCCGCGCTCGGCAGTCCTCATCGATCAGCGCGGATCCTATGTCTATGTGGTCGGCCCGGATAATATCGCGCGGCGCCAGGACGTGAAGGTCGGCCAGTCGACGCCGACGATGGCGGCTCTGACCGGCGGCGTGAACGAAGGCGACACGATCGTGGTGGAGGGTCTGCAGCGCGTGCGGCCGGGCCAGCCGGTTTCGCCCGGCGCGCCAACCGCGCCGAAATTGCCCGGCGTCGCTCCGGGAGCGCGCTGAACCATGCTCTCTGCAATCTTCGTCGATCGTCCGCGTCTCGCCGTCGTCATCGCCATCGTCATCACGATCGCCGGCGTGCTGGCGTTGACGCGCATTCCCGTGGCGCAGTTTCCCGACATCGTGCCGCCTCAGGTGCAGGTGACGGCCAATTATCCCGGCGCGTCCGCCGCCGTCGTCGAATCCTCCATCGCGCAACCGCTCGAAGCGCAGATGGTCGGCGTCGACAAGATGATCTACATGAAGTCGAACAGCCTGAACGACGGGACTTACAGTCTCACCGTCAGCTTCGAGCTCGGCTCCAATCCCGACATCGATACGGTCAACGTCAACAATCGCGTGCAATCGGCCCTGTCGCAATTGCCGACGCAGGTGCAATTGCAGGGCGTGACGGTGCAGAAGCGTTCGTCCGCCATTCTGCAGTTCGTGCAATTCTACAGCGAGAACGGCGAGCAGGATCCTCTGTTCATCACCAATTACGCCGTCATCAACGTGCTCGACGAATTGTCGCGCACGCCGGGCGTTGGGCAGGCGAACCTTTTCAGCCAGCAGAAATACTCGATGCGCATCTGGTTCGACATGCAGCGCCTCGTCGCGCTGAACATGGCGCCGTCCGACATCATTCAGGCGATCCAAGGACAAAACGTGCAGGCCGCCATCGGCCGCATCGGCGCGCGGCCCATTGCCGACGACCAGCAGTTCCAGATCAACCTGCAGACCGACGGCCGGCTGACCACGCCCGATCAGTTCGGCAATATCGTGCTGCGCGCCAACGCAGACGGGTCGACCGTCAAGATTCGCGACGTGGCGCGCGTGGAAATGGGCGCGCAGAATCTGGATACGGAATCGCGGCTCAACGGCAAACCGGCGGTCGGCATGGCGATCTATCTGGCGCCGGGCGCCAACGCCGTGCAGACCGCCACGGCGGTCCAGAAAACGCTCGAAAAGCTTTCCAAGCGCTTTCCCGAGGGTTTGAAAACCAACGTCGTCTACGATTCCACGACCTTCGTCCGCGATACGATCGAGGAAGTCATCAAGACGCTGGCCGAAGCCTTCGTGCTGGTCGTGCTCGTGGTCTTCCTGTTTCTGGGCAGCCTGCGCGCGACGATCATTCCGTCGGTCGCGGTTCCAGTCAGCCTGATCGGCACTTTCGCTGTTCTGCTCGCCGTCGGTTTCAGCGCCAACACCGTATCGCTGCTGGCGCTGGTGCTGGCCATCGGCATCGTCGTCGACGACGCCATCGTGGTGGTGGAGAACGTCGAGCGCGTGATGGAGGAAGAGCCCGACCTCACGCCTGCGCAGGCCACCAAGAAGGCGATGGAGCAGATCACCGGCCCGATCATCGCCATCACGCTCGTGCTGCTGTCCGTTTTCGTGCCGATCGCCTTCATTCCCGGCGTGTCTGGCCAGTTGTTCCGACAGTTTGCTGTCACGATCAGCGTCGCCATGCTGATCTCCGCGATCAATGCGCTGACCCTGTCGCCGGCGCTCTGCGCCCTGTTCCTGCGTCATCAGGGACCGCGGCGCGGGATCATGGCGCGCGTGCTCAGCGGCATTGACTGGACGCGCGACCGCTACGCCGGAATCGTCGCGCGCCTCGTGCGCGTTTCGCTCGTCTCGGTCGTCGCCATTCTCGCGTTCGGCGCCGGCATTTTCGGTCTGGCGCGTATGACGCCGACCGGCTTCCTGCCGGAAGAGGACCAGGGCGCCTTCTTCATGTCGATCCAGTTGCCGGACGGCTCATCCGTCGCGCGCTCGCGCGAGGTCGTCGAGCAGGTCGAAAAAATCATGCTGGGCCTGCCGCAGGTGGACCAGACCTTCGCGGTCGTCGGCTTCTCGCTGCTCGACGGCGGCGCGGAGCCCAATAACGCCTTCATGGTCATCAAGCTCAAGCCGTTCGCCGACCGCAAGGCGGCCGCCGATTCCGCGCAGGCGATCATCCCGCGCGTGTTCGGTCTGATGCAGCAGGTGCGTACGGCCTCCGTCTTCGCCTTCAACCTGCCGCCGATCATCGGCCTGTCGACCAGTGGCGGCTTCGAGTATCAGCTCGAGGCGCTCGAGGGGCAGGAGCCGACGACCATCGGCGGCGTCATGCAGGGGCTTGTCGGCGCGGCCAACTCGAACCCCAATCTGTCGCGCGTCTTCTCGACATTCACCGCGACGAATCCGTCGATCTATCTCGATATCGACCGCGACAAGGCGCAGGCGCTGGGCGTCGGCATTTCCGACATATTCTCTGCGCTCGGCGCCACGCTCGGCGGAAACTACATCAACAATTTCAACCTCTACGGCCGCACCTGGCAGGTCAATATCCAAGGCGAGCCGCAAGACCGCCGCGACTTCTCCTCGATCTGGCAGATTTCCGTGCGCAACAACAAGGGGCAAATGGTCCCGATGCAATCGCTGGCGTCGGCGCGCGTCGTGCAGGGCCCGCAAGTGCTCAGCCGCTACAACAATTACCGCGCGGTTTCGATCACGGGTTCGCCTGCGCCCGGCGTTTCGTCCGGCACGGCGCTGGAGACGATGGCTGAACTGTCCGCCAAGACTTTGCCGCCGGGCTACGGTTTCGACTGGACGGGCACAGCCTACCAGGAGAGCCAGTCGTCAGGTCAGACTGGACCAATTCTCGCGCTCGCCGTGTTGTTCGCCTTCCTGTTTCTTGTCGCTCTCTACGAGAGCTGGGTCATTCCGATTCCCGTGCTGCTGTCGGTCGCCGTCGGAATTTTCGCGGCGTTCGGCGGCCTGCTCTACTTCGGCGTGGCGCTCAACCTCTATGCGCAGATCGGCCTTGTCGTTCTCATCGCGCTTGCGGCCAAGAACGGCATTCTGATCGTGGAATTCGCCAAGGAACAGCGCGAAGCCGGCCGCGATATCGAGACGGCGGCGATCCTCGGCGCGCAGATGCGGTTCCGCGCGGTCATGATGACCTCCATCGCCTTCATCCTCGGGCTGGTGCCGTTGGTCGGCGCGCAGGGCGCAGCCCAACTCAGCCGTCGCGCGGTCGGCACGCCGGTCTTTGCAGGCATGATCGGCGCAACGCTGATCGGCGTGTTCCTGATCCCTATGCTCTACGTCGTTTTCCAGCGGATGCGCGAATGGAGCTGGCGCAAGAAGCCCGTAGAGCCGGTGAAGGGCGCGCACTGAAGCTGGCGCCGCGCCAACGCGACGCGCATCGCCGCGCTCGCGGCCGAAAACCGGCCGCAGTCAATGGATGGCGGCGTACATGATCTTTTCTTCGGTCGCCTCGAAGGCCGAATATTCCTCGACGACCTTGCCCATGCGGCTGACGAGCACGCGATCGGACAGCGCCATGATCTCCGGCAGGTAGGAGGAGATCACCACCACCGCCTTGCCTTCGTCGGCGAGGCGGTTGATGAGGTCGTGAATCTCGACGATCGCGCCGACGTCGACGCCTCGCGTCGGCTCGTCGAAGATGATGATGTCGGGCTCCTGCACGAGGCTCTTGGCGATCACGACCTTCTGCTGATTGCCGCCCGATAGCTCCACCACCTTCGCCTTGCCGCCGATCGACTTGACATTGAGCTTCGATATCCAGTCCGCGCCCGCCTTATCCTCCTCGCGCTTCGACAGGAGAAAGCGCCCGCCCGGAAACTTCGCCAGCAGGCCCAGATAGATGTTGCGCGCTATCGACATCGTCTCGAAGAAGCCTTCGACCTTGCGGTCCTCTGTGATGTAGGCGATGCCCGCCTTCACCGCCGGCGCGGGCACGAGATAGCGCACGGGCTGGCCGCGCAGCACAATCTCGCCGCCGTGAAAGAAATCGCGCTTGAGCACGCCGGCGACGATCTTGAACGTTTCCGTCCGGCCCGCGCCGACAAGACCGAATACCCCCGTCACCTGGCCGGCGAAGACCGACAGCGAATTGTTCTTCACCATCGGCGCCATCTTGAGGTTCTGGACGGTCAGCACGCGCTCGCCGGCTGGCCGGATGGTCGTCTTGCGCTTGCCATAGAGCGTGTTGGAGAGATCGCGCCCAACCATCGCCTGGATGATGCGCGCGCGGTCGAAATTCGCCGTATCGTCGGTGACGACATGCCGGCCGTCGCGCAGCACCGTGATCCGGTCGGACAGAAGCAGCGCCTCTTCCAGAGCGTGCGAGATGAAGATGATGGAGACGCCGCGCGTCTTGAGGTCGCGCACGAGGTCGAAGAAATATTTCTTTTCCTCCGGAGTCAGCGTCGCCGTCGGCTCGTCGAAGATGATGACCTTGGCGTTGTGTAGCACCGCGCGCGCGATCTCGACCATCTGCTTCTTCGCCGCGCCGAGCTGGCCGACGACGGCGGTCGGCGACACGTCGAAATTCAGGGATTGCAGGAATTGCTGCGCGGCGATGTAGATGCCGCGCAGGCGGTTGTAGAAGGCCTCCTGCCCGAGAAACAGATTCTGCGCGACCGTCATCGTCGGCACGAGGCTGTTTTCCTGGAACACCATGGCGATGCCGAGATGGCGTGATTCGAGCGGCGTGCGCGGCGCGACGTCGGCGCCATCCACCGCCATCTGCCCGGAAGTGAGGTTGACGACGCCGGCCATCACTTTGGTCAGCGTCGACTTGCCGGCGCCGTTCTCGCCGACGATCGCGTGGATCTCGCCGCGCCGCAGCGCGAAATCGACATCCTCGATCGCAGGCACGCCGGAATAGAGCTTGGTGGCCTTGCGCAGTTCGAGAATATTGTCGCTCATTGGCCGAGCTCCTCGCGCACCTTGGCGAGCGGCAGGCGCAGCAGCCGGCCGGGGCCCTTGGCGAGTATGTAGAGATTGTCGTCCAGTTCGACCGCGGCGACGACGCCGTGGTTCTCCCCATCGACGCGGCTGTGCAGGGAATATTGCGGCAGACCCGTTGCGCTGAGCCTGATAACGAGGCCGTAGGAACGCGGCGGCGCCCACGGCTTGACGACGCCCATCGTCTTGAGATGAGCGCCCTGCATTGGCTCCTTGAAGGATTTGCCGGAGCGTAGGCGCGGGACGATCCAGTGTTCGGGCGCGATTTCCGCCATCATGCGTTTTCGGTAGGCGTTTTCGCGCAGCACGAATTCCACGAGCTGCGTGCGGCCTGTGAAGCAGGTGAGCCAATAGCCGCCGCCATGCGCCGGCGACAGGCGCGAGGGATAGACGGGCAGATCCGTGAATACCGGCCGCATGAACCCGCTCGGCGAAACCGCGACGATGCGATGGCGCCAGCTCTCGCTGACGAGCGCATCGCCGTCGAATGCGGTCACGCCGAAAGCGTAGCGCAGGCCTGACGCCAGTACGCCGACAGCGCCGCTCGCTGTATCGATGGAAAGCAGACGGCCGCTGGCGCCGTGATTCATCAGATCGTGCGCCCAGCGCGCATAGGGCTCGCCCTGCGTTCCGTCCGTCGCCAGCAGGTTGCCCGACGGACCGACCGCCAGCGCATTCACGGCCCGCATGTTCGGGCCCGAAAAGGATCTGCCTTCGCCTGCTCCCTCGATCGCATCGAAGACGCGCACTTCGGTTCCCTCGAGCGCGACGGCGAGGCCGCCGCCGGGCGGCAGGCAGAGCGCCGTGATCGTGCGATCGAAGCGGCGAATTTCGGTCAATGCGTTTCCGTCCAGCCGACCGACGGCAGCGCCGTCGGCGACGTAGATCGCCTTGCCGTCGCTGGCTATGTCCTCGCCGCCGGGTAGTTCCACGACGATCTCGGCTTCTTCCAGCAACTGGTTTGGCTGCAGCGCGCCGTCGAACGGCGGCACCGTGATCGAGGAATCCCCGCGGCCGAGCAGCCCGTCGACGGCTTTGCGAAGTGCGGCGATCATGCCCGCCCCCAGCGCTTGTCATATTGCACGAAATCGGGATCGGCGTCGGGCAGCCTGTATCTGCCGATGCGGTTGTTGGCGATGCCGCCGAGATAGAGATGGCCGCGATGTTCGCGCATGGAGGTGATCATCGGGTGGTTGGCGCCGTGCAGATCCCAGAACGATTCGAGGATTTCGCCCTTCTCGTTGAATTTCACGACGCAGCCCGTGTTGATGTTGGGAAACAGCCATTCGTCGAGCGGCAAACGCTTGGCCATGCGGTTGCGGAAGCCGGGCATGCGCCAGGCGAGATCGAGCGCGGGGCAGCGCATGCCCACGATCGCCAGCCAGTAATTGCCATCGGAGGCGAGATTGATGTTGTCGGGATAGCCCGGCAGATTGTCGAGCACCATCTCGACCTTGCCGGCCTTCGGCCCGTCGAACCAGTAGCGGCTGACCGAGCAGCGGAATGTTTCGGCAAACAGGATCGACTGGCCGTCGCTCGCAATGCATATGCCGTTCGGAAACTTCAGGCCGCGCAGAACGGTGCGCGTCGTGCCCTTGTTCGGATCGTAGCAGACGATGCGGCCGTTGCCCCGCGCCTCGTGGCCTTCCACCGGCCATTCGTGCATCTCGTAGCGCGTCGTCGCCTCGGAGAAGAAGACTCGCCCATCCGGCGCGATATCGAGATCGTCGGCAAGACGCAGACGGCTGTCGTCGTTGACGCTGAGCAGCGAACGATTGGTTTCGTCCGTCGCCTTCTCCACTTTGCCATCCGGCGAAATGCGGTAGAGGCCCATACCGCCGATGCAGCAATAGAGATTGTCGTTTCTGTCGAAGGCCATGCCCAGCGGCTGGCCGCCGATGTGGGCGAAGACTTCCATCTTCTCGTAGTCGGGCGCCAGAAAGCGGATGATGTCGCCGTGGCGCGAGCCGGCGTACAGATTGTCGCGCCGGTCGAGGATGACGTCTTCGGGCGCTTCAATGCGGCCGAGACCGATGAGCGAGACGTCGCGCAGCTTGTCGTTCTGCTCGAACGGACCGCCCGCGCCAATCTCGGTCGGCGGCGGCGGCGGCAGGAAATTATAAGCCGGCGTCACATACACCTTGGAGATGATGCGCATCCGGTTCTTGAGCCAGCGAATGTCGATGATCGCCGCGACGAGCAGGATGGCGGCGAGCGTCATGCGCTGGAAGCCGCCGCGCACGGACAGCGTAGTCAGGCCATTGGTGACGAGCAGCACGATGAGCGTGCCGACCAGCGCCTTGGCGACCGAGCCCTTGCCGCCCCCGAGCGAAATACCGCCGAGAACGACGGCGGTCAGCACCGTGACCTCCAGCCCGACGCCAACGTCGCCGCCGACCGTGCCGAGGCGCGCGGCGAAAAACAGGGCGCCGACAGCGGTCAATGCGCCGCTCGCCACATAGCAGAGCGCGATGGTGCGGCGCACGGCGATGCCGGAATTATAGGCTGAGCGCCGCGAACCGCCGATGGCCGTGATGTGCCAGCCCGGCCGCAGACGCGTGAGAAAGACGTGGCCGAAGATCGCGACAACGATATAGGCGATCGCGACGCTGGGAATGCCGAAAACGTCGCCGCCGCCGATGAAATTCCAGGCGGGGAAGTCGGGGAATGCCGCCGCGATGCGGTTGGAATAGTCGACCAGCAGCAGATCGTAGGCCGACCGATAGATTATGAGAGTGATGAGCGTGGTGATGAAGGCGCGCAGCCGCATGTAGCCGATCAGCAGGCCGTTGACGGCGCCGAGCAGGGCGCCGCAGGCGATCGTCGCGACGACGACGAGCGGGATCGGCAGTTCCAGGATGTTGAGACAGAACAGCGCGCAGAAATCGCACAGCGCGAACATCGAACCGACCGACAGGTCAATTCCGCCGACGATGACGACGAGTGCGAGACCAAGCACGATGAAGCCGATCTCGCCGGCCTGCCGCGCCTGGTCGGCGAGCGCGACCGGCGACAGGAAGCCGTCGATGGCGCGGCTGAGCGCGAAGCCGACGATGAGAAGGACGATGACGGGAATGGCCGTCTCGGTCCAGCGCTTGGACAGAATCTCGCCGAGAAGATGGTCTGGCCAGAACCGCGACTTGAATCGGACGATGGCTTCCTGCATCGGTTACCTGACTACGTTCGGACGCGCGTAAGCCGACGCCGCACGCAGCGACGCCGGCTCCGGTGTGGCTATTTCTTCAGGTCGCTCAGGTTCCAGCAGGTCGATTCGACGGAGGCGTTCTCCTTCGTGATCGGCACCAGCGTCGTATATATCGAGCCCTTGACAGTACCGGGCTTCACGCCGGACGACAGCAGCCACTTGATCATTCCGGCCATGTTGGCGGCCTGCGTCGGCACGTCGTAGCTGAGGTTGAGATCGAACGAACCGTTCTTCACCAATTCGCAGGCGCCCTTGCGCTCGCCGCCGCCGGAAGTCGCGAGAAACACCTTGCCCGTGAGCCCCGCTTCCTTGATCGCGGCGGCCGTGCCGATATCCATGCCGTCCCAGAAGCCCACGATGCCGCAGAGATCGGGATTCTGCTTCAGCACGGTCTGCGCGATGCCCTTGGCTTTCGCCGCGTCCCAGTCCGCCGCCTGGCTGGAGACGACCTTGATCTGCGGATTTTTGGCGAGCACGTTCTCGACGCCCTTGAGCGTATAGGCCGAAGCCGCAGCCGACAGCGCTCCCTGCATGATCGCGATCTTGTTCGACTTGCCCTCGCAGGCCTTGACGACGGCTTCAGTGTCGCGCTCGCCGATTTCGATCCAGTTGGCGCCGACGAAGGCCGACGAACGATAGACCGAACCCATGTTGATCTGGATGATGTGAATGCCGTCGGCTTCAGCGCGCTGCATCAGCTTGGCGTAGGTCTGCACGTCGGGATTGTGGATGATGATCGCTGCGGGCTTTTCGCTGATCAGCGTGGTGAGCGCCTGCGCGCCGGCGTTGGTGCTCCAGTTGGGATCGCGCACGATCACCTTCATACCAAAGGGCTCGAGCTCCTTTTTAACGCCGGCGAACCAGCCTTCGGTGAGATCGAAATTCATCGACACCGGAATGTAGGCGACCGTCTTGCCGGCCAGCGCTGACTTGAATTGCGCCTGAAAGGGCTCGTCCAGACCCTTCTGCGCCAGCGCCGGCGCGGCGGCCAGCGCCAGCCCGAGGCCGCAGGCGGCAGCCGCGAACACGCGTGTAATCATTCGTGTCATCTCGTCCTCCAGTACTTCGTTCTTGTTTGAGCTAGATATCGCCTTGTTGCGCCGTCTCCTCGTTGCGCGGATTCAGGAACGAATCGGCGATGACCGCCGCCAGCAGAACCACGCCCTTGATCAGATTCTGCGCGGAGTAAGACATGTCCATGATCGTCATGCCGTTGAGCAGCGTGCCGATCAGGAGCGTGCCGATGACGACGTTGAGCACGCCGCCGCGTCCACCGGACAAACCGATGCCGCCGAGCACGACGACGAGGATGACGTCGTAGATCCATGTCGAATTGTAGATGCGCGTCGGCATCGAATTGACCGAGGCCGCCATCACGAGGCCCGCGAGGCACCCGATGAGCGCGGCCAGCACGTATTGCAGCACGATCGTCGGCCGCGTGGGAACGCCCGTCGTGCGCGCAGCATGGGGATTGTCGCCGATCGCGTAAATGTAGGCGCCCACGCGCGTGCGCGTCAGCAGCAGGCCAACGACCACGCAGGCCACGACGAAGACGATAATCGGCATGGGTATGCCGAACAGGACGCCCTGCCCGAGCTTTTCGAACCCGTCGAGGCCTTGGCTCCATTGCACCACGTCGAGGTTGAACAGAAGCGCCTGCCCGAAACCCGCGAGAAAGAGTCCTGTCGCCAATGTCGTGAAAAGCGCAGGCACCTCGGCATAGGCGATCAGCCAGCCGTTCACGAGGCCGAAGACGGCCGCAAGCAGCAAGGCCGCCGCCAGCGCATGCGGCAAGGACGCGCCATCCTGCGCCATCTGAAGCACGAGACCCGGCGGCACCGCCAGCGTCGCGATCAGCGAAAGATCGACGCCGCGGCCGATGACGACGATGGCCATGCCAAGGCCGAGAATGCCGAGAACGGCGACGTTCTGCAGCAGCGCCAGCATATTGTCGGTTGTCGCAAACCCACGGAGGAAGAAAGCGAAACCGACGAATAGAGCGATGAAAATTGCGAAAACGATGCTCTGCTGGCTAAGCTGTCCAAGTCTCATCCCACGTCGCTTTTCTTGCCTTCGTTTTGCAACCATCCTCCAATGAGGATGGCGGAAATGCAAGCGTCTTGCAGAAGCATCGAAACTGGGGCGACTTCACTTCGGATTGGAGGCTGCGTTCAACAGATCCGGCGAACGCGTCGACTCGCGTCGCGCGCAGACGCCCTGATCGTGGCCCGGTCGGCTCGACAGCAATCTCGCTACGTTCGCGCCACTGTATGGCGGGACCGACGGGCAGTCGGGTGTCCTCGACGCGTTCGCCGCGCTCGCGAGCGCGGAAAAAGCGAAGATCATTGTCGGCCCTCGAAGCGGACGCCCTGAGCTTCGCGTGTCATCCGACGGCGGGCTTCTCCTTCCCCAGGCTCTTCACCAGTTCGGTGAAGACCAGCGCGGGCCGCAACTCTGTCGAGGGCGTTCGCACCAGCGTCAGTTCCGCCCGCGCCGTCGTGCCCTGCAACGGACGGTAGACGACGCCGGGCGTCGCCACCTGCGCGATCGAAGCCGGAACGATCGACAACCCGATGCCGGTCGCCACCAGATTGACGATCGACGTCATCTGCGGCGCGATCTGCAGAACTTTTGGCGAGAAGCCGACGTCGCGACACACCGAGATGATGAGATCGAACAACGCCCGGCCGTTCTGGCGGGGATAGATGATGAAATCTTCCTGGGCGAGGAGCCTGAGGTCGACCCTCTTGCGCTGCGCGTACGGATGCTCGCTCGGCATGGCGATCATCAGCGGCTCGTAGAGGACGTGCATCGACCAGAGGTGGTCGACCTCTCCAGGCGCCGGGCGCAAAAAAGCGACATCGAGGCGATTGGCGCTGAATCGCGCCAGCAACGGCGCGGTCGCCTCCTCCACCAGTTCGATCTCGACATGCGGATTGAGCCGCCGGAAATCGCGGATGGCGCGCGTGACGAAGGGATTGAAGGAGGCGGAGCCGGTGAAGCCTATGCGCAGCAGGCCGACCTCGCCGCGCTGCGCGCGCCGCGCTTTCTGGACCGCGCCTTCGACCATCGCGAGGGCGGCGCGGGACTCCTCGATGAAGATGCGGCCCGCGTCGGTCAGCGCGACGCCGCGCGGCAGACGCTGGAACAGCAAAACGCCGGTCTCCTCTTCCAGCGCCTTGATCTGGCGACTGAGCGCCGGCTGCGCGATGCGCAGCCGCGCAGAGGCGCGGCTGAAGCTCTCCTCGTCGGCGATGGCGATGCAGTAGCGGAGATGTCGGAGTTCCATTTTGCGATACCGAATAGGTATCGCACGCTGCCAAATTATGTATTGGACGGCAAGTCGCCGCTGCGTTTAGCTCGCAGCAAAAGATGGCTCAGGGAGGGCCCCAGGAGCGCGGCAAAAAGTCCGCGCGGCCACAAGCGCAGACGCGATATCTCCGCGGCAATGCCCTTCCGTGTCTGAATTTCTGTGAAACCGACGGACGCGCCGGCCGATGCGGCGCGTCTGCGAAACGGAGCATCCGCGTGGACGTACATCACAACTACATCGGGGGCCGCTGGGCGCCGTCGCGCGGCCTCATTTCCGTCCTCAACCCGTCCGATGGCGCGAAAATGGCGGAGATCGCACGGGGCGGCGCGGGCGAGATCGACGCGGCGGTGGCGGCCGGGCGCAACGCGATGAATGGCGAGTGGGGCAGGCTCGACGCTGTTTCGCGCGGGCGCTTGCTGACAAAGCTCGCCGAGTTGATCCGCCGCGACGCGGAAAAGCTCGCCAGGCTCGAGAGCGAGGATGTCGGCAAGCCGATGTCGCTGGCGCGCAACGACGCCGCCGTCTGCGCCCGCTATTTCGAATATTACGGCGCCGCCGCGGACAAGGTGCATGGCGAGACGATTCCGTTCCAGACGGGCTTTTCGGTCATGACCTTCTACGAGCCGCATGGCGTGACCGCGCATATCGTGCCCTGGAACTATCCGCTGCAGATGACCGGCCGTTCGGTCGCGCCCGCGCTCGCCATGGGCAACGCCATCGTGCTGAAGCCGGCCGAAGACACGTCGCTGACCGCGCTCGCGCTCGCGCGTCTTGCAGAAGAAGCGGGCTTTCCGGCCGGCGCGTTCAATGTTGTGACCGGTCTCGGGGAAGAAGCGGGCGCAGCGCTCTGCGCTCATCCCGGCATTGGCCACATCAGCTTCACCGGCTCGCGCGAAGTCGGCGTGCTGGTGCAGACGGCGGCGGCGAAGAACACGATTCCGGTCACGCTCGAACTCGGCGGCAAGTCGCCGCAGGTCGTGTTCGCCGACGCCGATTTCGGCGAGGCCGGCGCGACCATCGTGCGGGGCATCACGCAGAACGCCGGCCAGACCTGCAGCGCCGGCTCGCGCGTTCTGATCGAGGACAGCGTCTACGATCGTTTCACCGGCGAACTGGCGGAGCGTTTTCGCGCGATCCGGGTCGGGTCGGCGAGCCAGGATCTCGACCTCGGCCCCGTCGTCAACGCCACGCAGAAAGCCCGCATCGAGCGTTATCTCGACATCGCGCGGCGCGACAATCTGCCGATCCTCGCCGAAGGGGTCTTTGCCGGAAATCTGCCGGAAGGCGGTTACTACGTGAAGCCGACGCTGATTGGCGATGTGCCGCCTGATCACGTTCTGGGCCAGGAGGAAATCTTCGGACCCGTGCTCGTCGCCATGCGCTTCAAGGACGAGGAAGACGCGATCCGCATCGCCAACGACACGCCCTACGGGCTGGCGGCCGGCGTGTGGACCGGCAATCTCGGCCGCTCGATGCGACTGTCGCATCGTATTCAATCGGGTCAGGTGTTCGTCAACAACTACGGCGCGGGCGGCGGCGTCGAACTGCCGTTCGGCGGCATGAAAGGTTCGGGCCACGGCCGCGAAAAGGGCTTCGAGGCGCTCTACGGCTTCGCTGCGCTCAAGACCGTCGCCATCAAGCACGGTTGAGCCACATGAGCGCAACAGAACCAACGGCGCGTAAGCCGCTCAACGGCCTGCTCGTCGTATCGCTCGAACAGGCGGTCGCCGCGCCGTATTGCTCGTCGCGTCTGGCGGACGCTGGAGCGCGCGTCATCAAGATCGAGCGCGCGGAAGGCGATTTCGCGCGGGGCTACGATACCGCCGCGAAGGGGACGTCAAGCTATTTCGTCTGGTTGAACCGCGGCAAGGAAAGCCTCGTCGCCGACATCAAGAACCCGGACGACGCCAAGCTGCTGCACGCCATTCTCGCCAAAGCGGACGTGTTCATCCAGAATCTCGCGCCGGGCGCAGCCGAACGCGCAGGCTTCGGCTCGCGAGCGTTGCGTGAAATCAATCCGCGGCTCATCACCGTCGATATTTCCGGCTACGGGCCGGGCAATTCTTACACGGACATGAAGGCATACGATCTTCTGGTGCAGGCCGAGAGCGGGCTTGCCGGAATCACGGGCCATCCGGCGGGGCCGGGACGCGTAGGCGTTTCCGTCTGCGACATCGCCTGCGGCATGGCCGCCCACGCGGCGATCCTCGAAGCGTTGATCGCCCGCTCGATCACCGGCGAGGGCGCGGCGATCGAGACGAGCCTGTTCGCCGGCATGGCCGACTGGATGAACGTGCCTCTCCTCTACTTCGAGGGAACGGGCGTAGCGCCGAAGCGCATGGGTCTCGCGCATCCCTCGATCTGCCCCTATGGCGCCTTCGCGCTGAAGGACGGCAGCCTCGTGCTGATCTCGATCCAGAACGAGCGCGAATGGGCGAATTTCTGCCGCGTCGTGATGGGCGACGCCGACCTGCCGAAGAAGCCCGGCTACGAAAGCAACAATATCCGCGTCGCCAATCGTGACAAAGTCGATGCGCATGTCGGCTCCGTATTTGCGACGCTGAGCCGCGAGGAAGCGGAATCACGCCTGCGTGAAGCTGGCACGGCCTACGGCTTCGTCAATACTGTCGCCGAACTCGTCGATCATCCGGCTCTGCGCCGTGTCGACATAGCGACCGTGAACGGGCCGGTGTCCATCGTCGCGCCGCCGACGACGCGCGACGGCGAAATGCCCGAACTCGGACCGATACCGGACATCGGCCAGCACAGCGAAGCGATCCGGCGCGAGTTTCCGAAACCGGACCGATGAACGGTCGGGGCGATCGCTTCATCAATCTTGAATGGGGAAACGTCATGAAGAGGAAGCTGTCGATCGGATTGGCCGTTCTGGCCTGGGTCGAGCCGATCCCGAAGCTCGACCCGCTGACGGCGTCGCTGGCCGCTCGACCTTCTTTTGTTTCCACGAAACCTTACGTCTGAAAGGCCGGATCATGAGACTGAAGAACAAGATCGCGATCGTCACTGGCGCCGGCGGCGGCTTCGGCGAAGGCATCGCCAAACTCTTCGCCGAACAGGGCGCGAAGGTCGCCGTCGTCGATATACGCGACGCCGAGGCGCAGCGCGTCGCCAGCGAGATCGGCGCCGCTGCGATCGCGATCAAGGCCGATGTCGGCGACGCCGCCGACGTGCAGCGCGTGGTCGACGAAACCAGGACCAGGTTCGGCGCGCCGCACATCATGATCAACAACGCCGGCGTGACGCACAAGAACCGACCGATCATGGAAGTGGACGAAGCCACGTTCGATCACATGTTCCGCGTCAACGTGAAGTCGATCTTTAACTCCGTCCGCTCTGTCGCGCCCGTGATGCGCGACAATGGCGGCGGCGTGATCCTCAACGTCGGTTCGACCGCCGGCATTCGGCCACGCCCGGGCCTGACCTGGTACAATGCGACCAAAGGCGCAGTGAATCTCGCCTCCAAGTCGCTCGCGGTCGAACTCGCGCCGTGGAAGATCCGCGTCAACGCGATCTGCCCCGTGATCGGCGAGACCGGCCTGCTCGAAGCCTTCATGGGCATGCCGGATACGCCGGAAAATCGCGCAAGATTTCTGGCGACGATCCCGCTCGGCCGCATGTCCCGCCCCTCCGACATCGCCAATGCCGCGCTCTATCTGGCGTCCGACGAGGCGGAGTTCATCACCGGCGTGGAACTGCCTGTCGACGGCGGCCGGACCGTCTGAGGACGAGACGATGGCGATGGCGGACCGCAAGATCGAACGTAATGGCGCGTTTCAGGGCAATAGTCCCGAGGGGCGCCAGCGCGACGGTCGTGCGCGCCGCGCGCCGGCGATCTCCCCGGCGCCATCGGGATCGAGCGGAGGCCTCGCTCCACAGCGCGCAGCTTCGCCAGTCAAGCGCCCGTCGCTCAACGCGCTGCGCGCGCTCGAAGCGACGGCGCGGCTTTCGAGCATGACGGCGGCGGCGGAGGAGCTGTCGGTTACGCATGGCGCAATCAGCCGGCACATCAAGTCTCTCGAAGACATGTTCGGCGTCGCGCTGCTGGTGCGGGGCGCCCGCGCGGTCCAGGCGACGCCGGAGGGCGGCCGCCTCGCCATGGATCTTACCAGCGCCTTCGCGCTCATCAACGCCAGCGTCGAGCAATTGCAGCCGGGCCCCCTGACGCTGTCGTGCTCGTCCACGATCATGATGTCCTGGCTGATCCCGCGCATCGGCGGCTTTCACGCGCGCTATCCCGATACCGAGCTGCAGTTCAACATGAACTACGACCGGATCGATTTCGTGCGCGACAAGATCAGCGTCGCCATTCGCAACAATGTGATCGAACCCCCGAAAGACGTCGTCATCAAAGATCTGATCGACGAATGGATCGGCCCGGTTTGTTCGCCGGACTATCTTGCCGCCAAGAGCGTGAAGTCGCCCGCCGATCTCGCGCGCTGCGCGCTGCTGTCGACCAAGACGCGGCCGAACGGCTGGCAGGACTGGATTTGCGCCACCGGCGTGGACATCAACGCAAAGCCGCAGAATTCCTACGACCATTTCTATCTTCTGATCCAGGCCGCAGCCTGCGGGCTCGGCTTCGCCATGGCGCCGAAGATGCTCGTGCTCGACGATCTGCGCTCGGGCAAACTCGTTGCGCCCTTCGGTTTCATTCCCGGGCCGAACAAGCTCGTACTCTGGATCGCGCCGCATCTGCGCCTGCGCGCCGATACGCGCGCGCTCGCGGATTGGCTGACATCTGAATTCCGGAAGCCCGGCATGCAGGGCGAGGCGATCGAGCCTGCGCGACGGCTCGCGAAATGATCGCGCAGCCCGCACGTTTTCTCACAGGAAGGCGACGATTAGTCGTTTGTCTTCGACGTGTGCGCGGCCGATGAAAGAGGACGTGACCGAGGGATTCCAGCGCAGGCTGGAACCGATCGATAAAGGCGGGGAGCGCTTGAGATGACCACGATCGCCCTGTTCGGCGCTGGCGGAAAAATGGGATGCCGCCTGTCCGCCAATCTGAAGACGTCCGACTTCAAGGTGCGGCATGTCGAGGTGAGCGAAGCCGGCCGCAAGCGGCTCGCCGACGAACTCGGCGTCGCCTGCGTCGACCAGGACGCCGCTCTCGACGGCGCCGATGTCGTCATCCTCGCCGTGCCGGACGTTGCGATCGGCAAGGTCGCGGCCAGGATTTCGCCGAAGCTGAAGGCGGGGACGATGGTCGTCGTTCTCGACGCCGCCGCGCCTTTCGCCGGCCATCTGCCTGATCGCGACGATCTCACCTATTTCGTCACGCATCCCTGCCACCCGCCGATCTTCAACGACGAGACGGACATGGCCGCAAAGCGCGACTATTTCGGCGGGGCCGCGGCGCGCCAGCACATCGTCTGTGCGTTGATGCAGGGGCCCGATTCGGCCTACGCGCTCGGCGAGAAAATCGGCCGCACGATCTACGCGCCGGTCGATCGCTCGCATCGCGTGACCGTCGAACAGATGGCGCTTCTGGAGCCGGGCCTCTCCGAGACGGTCGTCGCCTCGCTGCTCGACGTCATGCGCGAGGCGATGGACGAGGTCGTCGCACGCGGCGTGCCGCCGGTGGCCGCGCGCGATTTCCTGCTCGGCCATCTCAACATCCTCGGCGCCGTGATCTTCAAGGAGATCGACGGGCAATTCTCCGACGCCTGCAACAAGGCGATCACGTTCGGCAAGCCGGTTCTGATGCGCGACGACTGGAAGCGCGTGTTCGAGCCGGCGGAAATCGCGGCCAGCATCCAGCGCATCACCTGACCGCGCCAACCATCCGAAGGAAACGTTCATGCTGAAGTCTTACGTCGCTAGGGCGCCCAAGGGCCGCGTTCTGCTCGTCGATTCCATCACCAAGGTCGCGGCCGACGATCACGGCGCCCATGTCGTGTCCGCTTCGCATGGTGGAGCGAGCTCCGGCGAGTTCGCGCTGGAGACGCCGCTCGCCAGCGTCTTCTTCAATGACGCCGGCGTCGGCAAGAATCGCGCGGGCATTCTCGCGCTCGACATGCTGCAGGCTCGCGGCGTCGCAGCCGGCGCCATCAGCCACGAGACGGGTTGCATCGGCGACAGCATGGACATGTGGGAGAATGGCGTGATCAGCCACGCCAATCCATTGGCCATCGCGACCGGCCTGAAGCCGGGGCTGCGCGTCAAGGATGCGCTTCTGTCCGTGATCGGCGCGGGCGAAAAATGAGCCTGTCCGTCCGCAATTTGTCGATCCGGTTCGGCGGCGTAGCGGCAGTCTCCGACATGCATCTCGAAGTCGGCAAGGGCGAGATCATCGGGCTGATCGGCCCAAACGGAGCCGGCAAGACGACGTTCATCAATTGCATCGCCGGCGTGAACCGGCCGGATGCCGGCGAAGCCGAATGGAACGGCAAGCCGATCCTGGGGCTTACGCCGGCCGCTCTGCTGCGGCTGGGCGTCGCTCGCACCTTCCAGAGCGTCGTCTCGCTGCACGATCTCACCGTTCTCGATGTCATCAAGCTCGGCGCCGCATGCTGAAGGAAATGAGTTCGCGCGCCGCCGGCTTTCTCTCCGGCGGCCAGGCGCAGATGCTCGTCATTGCAATGGCGCTGATGGGCCGCCCGCGCCTGCTGCTGCTTGACGAGCCGAGCCTCGGCCTGTCGCCGGTCATGGTGCAGGCCGTGTTCGATGCGATCGAGCGCGTGCATCGCGACCTCGGCGCAAGCGTCGTCATCGCCGAGCAGACTGTTCCGCGCCTTCTCAAGATCGCCACCGACGCCTACGTCCTGTCGCGCGGCCGCGTCGCCATCCACGCGCCGCCGTCGCAGGTGACGGAAGATCAGTTGCAGCGCGTCTATCTGAGCTGAGGCACATTATGGGCAAGGTCTGGATCGAAGCCGCGCTGAATGGCCCCTGGGGTCGCGAGCGCCAGCCGGGCATTCCGGTCGCCGTCGAGGAAATCGTGGCGGACGGGATCGCGGCGGCGCAGGAGGGCGCGGCCATCGTGCATGTCCATGCCTATGACGCTTCCACCGGCCGGCAGAAGGACGAATGGGAAACCTACGCCCGGATCATCGAGGGCGTCCGCGCGAAAGTCGACGTGATCGTCTATCCGACCATTCCGCTCGCGGGTTCGGACTATGCGAGCGCCAACGCGCAGCAGCGTTTCGCGCATACGGCGGAACTCGCGCGGCGCGGATTGCTGGAATGGACGGTCTGCGATCCAGGCTCCTGCAATTTCGCGCGTTTCGACGAGGCGGACGACGCGGCTTCCGGATTCGTCTACCAGAACCCGATGGCCGACATTCGCGAAGGTCTGCGACTCTCGCGCGAACACAAGCTGCATCCGGGCTATGCGATCTACGAGCCGGGGTTTACACGTCTCGGCGCGGCTCTTGCGGACGCAAATCCAGGCCTGCCGCAACCGATCTACCGCTTCATGTTCTCGGACGAATTCGCCTGGGGCTTTCCGACGAAGCCCGAATATCTCGACGCCCATCTTTCGCTTCTCGCCGAATGCGCACCCCGCGCCCCGTGGATGGTCGCCGGGCTCGGCGTCGACATCAGGCCGCTGATCGGCCCTGCCGTTCTACGCGGCGGACATGTCCGCGTCGGGCTGGAAGATGCGCCGTGGCGAACGCAGCTCACCAATCGCGCCTGGGTGGAAGAAGCCGTGAAAGCCATCCATGCGGCGGGAGGCGAGCCCGCAACCGTGCGCGACGTGCGGGCGGCGCTGGGACGGTAGAACGGACCGCGAGCGTTCAGGCGCGCGTGAAACGTTGCAAGTCTGAACGCTCGAGGTCCAGAACTCAGCCGCGCGTCGTCTCATGCCGCGCGACGAACGCCTCGATCTGCTTCAGCGTCTCCTCCGGCGCTTCCTCCGGAATGAAATGCCCGCAGTCCAGCGCGCAGCCCGAGACATTGCTCGCCACCTCGCGCCAGTCGGCAAGGCAATCGAACATCTTGCCGACGACTGCGCGCGCGCCCCAGAGCGTCAGAAGCGGTGTGGCGATCTTCTTGGCCCTGTCGGCGCGATCATGCGCGAGATCGATTCCGCCCGCGGCGCGATAGTCCTCGCAGGAGGCGTGGATGGCGGCGGGATCGGCATAGCAGCGGATGTATTCGTCGATTGCCCGCCTGTCGAAGCCCGAAAGATCGGCTTCGGCGCGACCGACCCGGCCGAGCAGCAGCAGGGGAACGTGGCCCTGCAACAGCGTTTCGGGCAAAGGCGCGGGCTGCAGCATCAGGAACCAGTGATAATAAGCGGTCGCAAACGCGATGTTCGTGCTCTCGAACATTTTCAGCGTCGGCGAAATGTCGAGCACCGTCAGCGTGCGGATGCGGCTCTCGTGATCGCGCGTCAGGCGATGGGCGACGCGACCGCCGCGATCGTGGCCGACGAGATGAAACGTCTCGTGGCCGAGCTTGCTCATGAGTTCGACCATGTCGAGACCCATGGCGCGTTTCGAATAATTCGAATGGTCGGGCAAGCCCACGGGCTTCGAACTGTCGCCATAGCCGCGCAGGTCGGCGCAGATGACGCGATATGTCTGCGCGAGTCTCGGGGCGATCTTGTGCCAGCAGACGTGCGTCTCGGGATAGCCGTGCAGCAGCAATACGGGCTCGCCTGCGCCGCCGCAGATGTAGTTGATCGTGACGCCGCCGCTCGTCTCGACACGGCCGCCTTCGAAACCGGGGAATAAGCTCATCTACGTTTCCTGATTACCGACCGTCGCGGGCCTTGACGAAAAAATCGGCCCCGCCGACCTGGCCGCCCTTGAGCGCGATCTCGAGACCGTCGCGATCGCCCCGCTGCGCATGCGCGCGACACAAGGGCGCGCCGGGCGCAAGCGGCGTGATCGCGGTCAGCGCGTCGATCCCGAGCAGCGAAGCCGCCCGACCCGACGTGTCGCCGCCGGAAATCACCACGCGCGGCAGTTTTGCGGCGTCGATGACGCGGTCGAGGATTCGCCCAAGGCCCTCTCCGACGCGTTCATTGACCGTGTCGATCGGCGCGCCCGACGATTGAACCGCCGATTTGAAGCTCGCGACCGCCGGATCGTCCGGCCCGGCCGCGCTATGCACGAGAGGATCGCGGCCCGCGCTCAATTCCGAAAGCGCGACGCCCGTCGCGCGATCGATTTCATCCGCCCAGGCGCGCGGATCGACCGCGCGCGCGGCGTCGAGCGCAATCGTCGCAAAGCCCTTCTCGCGCGCGGTCGCGATCTGAGATGCGGTGACTGGCGAAACCGACCCCGAAACACAGGCGATGCGCGCGACCGGGGCCAGTCCGCCCGGCGCGGCGATCTTGGGGATGAGGCCGGCCTTGCGCCAGAAGGCGACGAGCGCGGCTTCGAGACCCTGCGAGCCCAGACAGAAGCGCTGCGCGTGACGACCGCCCCACACGAGACGTCCGGCTTCGGCAAGCGTTTCGCAATCCAGTACGTCGAGCGACACGATTTGCGCGCCCTTCTCCAATTCCGCGCGCAGGCGCGCATCGCCCTCGCCGCGCTTCATCGCGACGAAATCGACGAGACCCGTGCGCAGATCGGTCTGCCTTTCCAGGTGGCGCGCGAGATCGGCCTCGTCCATCGGCGTCACCGGATGGCGCGCCATCACGGGATGCCGGTCGAGGCGATGAATCGCGTCTTGCGCGAAGGCGAAGAGATTGCCGATCGCCTGATAGCGGCCCATGCCGGGATCGGCGACGACGAGCGGCATCCAGCCCTCGAACGTGCGCGCCGCGATTTCCGCCGCGCGGCCGATCGAACCGATATGCGGCGCGGAATCGAAGGTCGAGCAGATCTTGTAGTGGACGATCGGCGCGCCGGTCGCCGCCAGCAGCCGGTAGATTTGCGGCAGATGCGCAGCCATCCACGCCGGGCTTTTCGCGCGCGAGATTCCCGCGACGCCGATGACGCGATAATGCGCGAAGGCGGCGAGACGTTCAGGCGTCGGCTCGGCGAGAAAGAGCACGGTGTCGACGCCCGCAAAGGCCGTCGCTTCCATGGCGGCCGACGATCCCGTGAAATCGTCGCCATAGAAGGCGATCAAAGGCCCGTTCGGCAATCCGGCTTTCATCACGCCGCCATATCCAGCGCCTGACGCAGATGCGGACGGTTGCGCGCGAACTCATCGAGCGACACGCCTTCGAGCGCGGCCTGCCAGGCCTCCCGCATGGCCGCGACCCCCGCGGCGGCGCCTTGCGGATGCGCCATGATGCCGCCGCCAGCCGTCACGATCAGATCGGCGGAGCCGAGGCCCTGATAGGTCGCCGGCGCCTGCCGCGCGGTCTGTGCGGATGAGAACACCGGCATGACGGTGCAGGGCTTCGTATCGAACATCGGCGCAAGGCATTCGCGCGCCGAGGCGATGCAGCTTGCATCTTCCTCCGCGAATTTGTTGCCGACGCCATTGACGTGCATGTGGTCGGCGCCGGCGAGCCGCCAGATTTTCTGCCAGGCGATATAGGACCAGCCGAGCAGCGGGTGGCGTGAGAGATAACCCCAGCCATTGCGGTGCGCATGGATTGGCAATTGCCCGAAACGCGCGAGTTCGATCATGCCGACGAGGCCGACCGAATTGAGGCTGGCCATCATGCAGGTCGCGCCATGCTTCAGCAGCGTGTCGTGGCGCCGCCGCATCTGGTCGAGATCGCCCGTGAGGTTGAAGGCGTACATCGCCTTCTTGCCCGTGCTCTGCGCGTGACGGTCGATGACGCGCATCACGGCTTCCACGCGCGCGTCGAACGGACAGGCAGGTCCGTCGGACTGCAATTCGTCGTCCTTGATGAAGTCGATGCCGGCGGCGCACAGCGTATCGACCAGAGCCGCCGTTTCCTCAGGTCCAAGGCCGACGCTCGGCTTGACGATCGTGCCGATGAACGGTCGGCCTTCGACGCCGGCGAGGCGCCGCGTGCCTCCAACGCCGAACTGCGGGCCACGATAGGCCGTCGCGAATTCCTCCGGCAGGCGGATGTCGAGCAGCTTGAGCCCGGTGACGGGGCCGAGCTCGAACAGATTGCCCGCGACGGTCGCCAGCAGATTGGGCAGCGATGGACCAAGCGTATCGAGCGGCCACGACAGGGTGGCAAGCGCGCGGCGAAAACGTTTCCCGTCGGCTTTAAGTCTGGCCGACGGCAGCGCGGGAGCGTCGGCATCGTCCAGAGGCTGCAGTGCGACGACGCGCGCGGCGACCCTCTCCTTGAGCTCCGGGGTTTCGCCTGGAACAGCGACGAATGTGCCGCTCGACTGCTCCCCCGCCATGAATTCCGCGACCCGCCTCGCGTCTCCCGGGGTTTCGAGGAGGTAGTCGGCTTCAATGAAGGCCCGCGGCATCCAGACGGCTCCAGTCGATTACGCGCAAATTCGCTGGTTCAGAATGCCACGCGCCGGATGCGCCGGACATAATAGAAATGCACGCTCGGACGCGAAGAAAAATCACAGAGCTAGGGCAAAGGCGTGGGCTCGGCGATCAACGCCATGAATTGCTCGCACGGATTGATATCTGGAGAGTATGGAGCGAGGGAGAGCGGCAATCGCATCCTCCGGGCGGACGTCCGATCCTCTCAATGCGCGATCAGTGTGCTGATCCCAGATAGGCGGCCTGCACCGCCGGGTCGTTGCGAAGCTTTTCCGCGGGGCCCGCGACGTTGATCACGCCGTTCTCGAGAACATAGCCGAAATCCGCGACATTGAGCGCGGCGGCGGCGAATTGCTCGACCAGCAGCATCGTCACCCTGGCCTGTTTCAACCGCGCGACGGTCGCGAATACTTCCTCGACGAGGCGCGGCGCGAGGCCCATGGAGGGTTCGTCGAGCAGCAGCACGCGCGGATCGAGCATCAGAGCGCGCGCCATGGCGAGCATCTGCTGCTCGCCGCCCGACAACGTGCCGGCCAACTGGTCGCGACGTTCGGCGAGGCGGGGAAAGAGTTCGAACATGCGGTCGAGATCGCGGTCGACGTCGCCCTTCGGGCGCGCGCCGGTCAGGCGCGGGAAGGCGCCCAGCAGCAGGTTGTCGCGCACCGGCAACGTGGTGAACACACGGCGGTTCTCCGGCGAATGCGCGACGCCGCGCCGCGTGATGCGATAGGCGGGCTCGCCGGCGATTTCTTCGCTGGCGAGCTGGATCGAGCCCGACTGCGGCTTGATCATGCCGGAGACGGCGCGCAGGGTCGTCGTCTTGCCGGCGCCGTTGGAGCCGATCAGCGTGACAAGCTGACCCTCCTGCACTTCCAGCGAAATGCCGTGCAGCACCTGCACCTTGCCGTAGCCGGCGACGAGATTGTCGACCTTGAGCATCGTCGGCTCCTCAGACTGCGGTTGCGGCCGCGCCGCCGAGATAGGCTTCGATCACGCGGCGATCGGTCTGCACGTCGGCAGGTTTGCCTTCCGCGATCTTCTCGCCGAAGTCGAGCACGGTGATCGTGTCGCAGATGCTCATCACTACGTCCATGTGATGTTCGATCAGGATGATCGTGATGCCGTGGTCGCGGACCTTGCGGATGATGTTCATCAGTTCCTTGATGTCGGGCGCCGTGAGGCCCGCCGCCGGCTCATCGAGCAGTAGGAGCTTCGGATCAAGCGCGAGCGCGCGGCCGATCTCGAGCAGCCGCTGCTTGCCATACGGCAGGTTGCGCGCTTCCTCGTTGGCCAGGCTCGCCAATCCGACGAAATTGAGGATCGCGGCGGCGCGTTTGCGCGCGGCGGCTTCGTCGCGCCTGGCGCGCGGCAGGCCGAGCGCGATCTCGAATATGCCGGATCGGTAGGTGTGCTGCAGTCCGACCAGCACGTTCTCAGTCAAGGTCAGTTCGCCGAACAATTGCACGTTCTGAAACGTGCGCGCGACGCCGCGTGCGGCGATCTGCGGCGATTTAAGACCGGCGAGGCTGTGGTTCTCGAACTTCACTTCGCCAGCGGTCGGCGTGTAGATGCCGGTCAGCACGTTCATCATCGTACTCTTGCCCGAGCCGTTCGGGCCGATAAGACCATGGATCGTCCCGGCCTTGACGGACAGATCGACGCCGCCGAGCGCCTTCAGGCCGCCGAATTGCATGACCACACGGCCGACATCGAGCAGCGGCTGATCCCTGGAGACGGCGGGCGCAGCGACGAATGCATCGCTTTCGGCGCCGCCGCCGACCGACATCCGCTGGCGGCCGAATACGCCGGGCAAGGCCTGCGCGAAAATCGCCTTCAGGAAGCCGACGATGCCATCGGGCAAATAGTAGACGACGAACAGGATCATCATGCCGAACAGCGTCAGCTTGTAGTCCGTGATCTTCTGCAGGAAGAGCGAGAAGACAAAGAAGGCGACACAAAGCAGGACCGGCGTGACGACGCGAGACCTGCTGTCGGGATTGCGAATGGCGGATGCGGCGCCGGCGAGAACTGCAACCGCGGCGATTACGCCCGCGACGATGCGGAAGAGTTCGATATCGGCGAGAAGGTTCGGCAGGTAGACAATGATCGCCGCGCCCAGGATCGGGCCGAGCCGCGACTTGCGGCCGCCCATCGTCACCGCGAGAAGAAAGAGCACGGACAGTTCGAACGAGAAATTGTTGGGCGCGATATATTGTTCGGAATAAGAAAAGAAGACGCCGGCAAAGCCCGCGAAAGCCGCGCTCGTCACGAAGGCGATGACCTTGTGCCGGTAGACCGATACGCCCATGCAGTCGCACGCGATCGGGCTGTCGCGCAGCGCTTCGAAAGCGCGGCCGAAACGCGAGGCGAGGATGCGGTTGACGACGACGATCACGCCGATCAGCGCAAGGCCGCTGAGGATGAAGAATTGCGACTCCTTCATGCGCTTCGCCGACATGTCGAGGAAGGGCAGAACGCTGGAATAGTCGCGCCAGTCGAACAGGGCCGGCGTCGAGAATTTGACGCCGAGCGGACCGTTGGTGAGCGGAACGATTTCGTTGATCAGGATCTGGATGATCGTGCCGAAGGCGAGCGTCACCATCGCGAGATAGGGGCCGGTGACGCGCAGCGCGGGCAGCGCGAGAAGCGCGCCGAAGGCCGCCGCCACGACCGGCGCGACGATCAGCGAGGGCCAGAAGCCGATGTCGAAATGCATCGACAGAACGCCGGCCGTATAGGAGCCGATGCCAAACAGCGCCGCGTGGCCGATCGAGACTTCGCCGGTGTAGCCGAACACGATGTCCAGCCCGAGAACGACGATGGCGAAGATGGCGATGGTCTGCAGCAGGTGCAGGTAGTAGGGGCTCGTCACCATGAAGGGGATGGCGATGACCGCCACAATGCCGAGAAGAAGGGGCAGGACGTTGCGCATCGCCTCAGACCTTCTTGATCGCCGCCGTGCCGAACAGGCCGGAAGGTTTGAGCGACAGGACGAGAAGCAACAGGACGAGACCGGGGACATCCTTGTAGCCGGTCGAGATGTAGAAGCCCGTCAGCGTCTCGACGATACCCAGAATGAGGCCGCCGACGATGGCGCCGACGCCTGACGACAGGCCGCCGATGATCGCCACGGCAAACGCCTTGAGGCCGAGCACCGCGCCCATCGTGGCGCCGGTCAGCGTCACCGGGGCGACGAGCACGCCGGCAAAGGCGGCGGAGAGCGACGAGAGCGCGTAGGAAAACGTGATGACGCGGGACGTGTTGATGCCCATCAGCCCCGCCGCATCGCGATCGTTGGCTGTGGCGACCACCGCCTTGCCGAAGATCGAACGCCTGTTGAAGATTTCGACGGCCGCCATGAGAAGAAGCGCGCCAACCACAATGGCGATTTCCATCGGCTGGATGCGCACCGGTCCGATCTGGAGGGCGGCCTCGGGCAGCGGCGAGGGAAATTTGAGCGGATCGCGACCCCAGATATTCTCGGCGAGATTCTTGAAGATGATGCCGAGCGCAATGGTCGCCATGATCCAGCCGGCTTCGGACTTGATGCGGATCGCCTGCCGCACGCCCAGCCATTCAACGAAGGCGCCTTGCGCCAGGCCGAAGGCGAGCACGACCGGCAGCATCAGCAGATAGGCCCAGAACGTGCCGATCGACTGGCCGATGAGGAAGTTGATCGTCGTCAGGCCGACCAGGGCGCCGAGCATCAAAGCCTCGCCCTGTCCGAAGTTCAGCGTCTTGGACGTCGCGAAAGTGAGCTGATAGCCGAAGGCGATCACCGCGTAGATCATGCCGACGGATATGCCGCTGACGATAAGCTGGGCGAAAATGTTCATGGCTGGCGCGCTCGTGTGGAAACGCCGCGCCCTCCGGGCGCGGCGCTCGTTTGAATTCCGGGGCTGGTGCGCCCCGGCGAGGTGTCCCGATCAGCCCTTCGGTTTGATGCGCAGCGCTTTGTCGCCGGCGATGTCCTCGGGATGGGCAGGGACGACACGACCGCCCTTGACGAGACCCATCACGGGAATGTTCGCCGAAATGGCTTCGTGATCGGCGGCGCTGAACGGCTTGTCATAGGTCGTGACGACGCCTTCGATCTTGGTGTTGAGATTCTCGAGCGCTTCGCGGACCTTGCGTCCGTCGGTCGAACCCGCCTGCTTGATGGCTGCGGCGAGCAGGTAGACCGAATCGTAGCCCTGCGCGGCCGAGACCGGAGAGGGCATGCGGTCGATATTGTACTTCTTCTGGTAGGCCTCGATGAAGGCCTTGCGCCTGGGCGTCGTGGGCAGCTGAATGAAGGTCTGCGGCATGATCGCGCCGTCGCCGTTCGCGCCCGACGTGTCGATGTAGCTCGCCATCGACAGGGTCCACGATCCGATCAGCGGCACCTTCCAGCCGAGCTTCGCCATGGCGTTGGCGATCTGGGCAAGTTCCGGGCCGATGGCGTAGGTCAGGATGACGTCCGCGCCGGCTTCCTTGGCGCGCAGCACCTGCGCCGTCATGTCGGTGTCGCCGATGTTGAATTTCTCGGTCGCAACCGCCTTCACGCCGTCCTTCTCCAGCGCCTTGATCAGATCGGCCTGGCCAAGCTGGCCGTAATTGGTGGAATCCGCCAGGATCGCCGGCTTCTTGAAGCCTTGGCGCTTGATCGCTTCGTTGGCGATCATGCCGGACTGGATCGTATCGTTGGCCGACGTGCGGAAGATGTAATTGGGCGCCTTGAACTGGGTCGAGATGGCGGTGCCGGTCGCGACGTTGTTGATGACCGGAATCTCGGCTTCCTGATAGAAACGCTGCGAGGCGAGCGCGACGCCGGTGTTGATGTAGCCGACGGTGGCGGCGACCTGCTCCTTGTTGATCAGCTCCTGCGCGATCTGCACGCCGAGTTCGTTCTTGGCCTCGTCGTCGCGCTCGACCAGCTGGATCTGCTTGCCGAGTACGCCGCCTGCCTTGTTGATCTCTTCGACGGCAAGCTTCACGCCGTCGCGCATGGAGACGCCCATCGAAGCCGAGCCGCCGGTGAACGGACCGGACAGGCCGATCTTGATGGTGTCGGCCGCATAGGCCGAAGAGGCGATGGCGGTCGAGGCCGCGAGCGCGATCACAAAATGCTTGAGTTTCACCATTCTCTCCCTCGCAACGCGAGCTTTCTGGATGCTCGCTGTTTCCTTGTTTCGAATCCCGCGCCGTCGAGCGGGCGGCCAGGCTGAATTATGGCCGACCTTTGCGTTCTAGCATGCCAGAAACGCGGCGTCAGTATTGGCCGGCCGCCTGTGGAGCATGTTCAGGCTCTCT
>JASGFP010000023.1:0-36416 GCA_047605445.1 Rhodoblastus sp. | reverse complement strand
TGGGGGCCGGCGCCGCGCAGGCGCGCATTCCCGCCCCGCCCGCCGGACCGGTCGCCTTCGTGAACGTCAAACTGTTCGACGGCGTGGCGAACGCGCTGCGCACGGGTCTGAGGGTCGTGATCGAGGGGCGTGTCATCAAGGCGGTCGAGCCGGCCGACAAGCCGCTGGCGGCGGGCGTCCAGACCATCGACGGCGGCGGCCGCACGCTGATGCCCGGCCTGATCGACGCCCATTGGCACGCGATGATGGCGTCCGTGCCGATGACGGCGCTGCTGACTGCGGATATCGGCCTGATCACATTGATGGCGGCCGACGAGGCCGAGCGCACGCTGCTGCGCGGCTTCACCAGCGTGCGCGACATGGCGGGGCCGAGCTTCAGCCTGAAACGCGCCATCGACTTGGGCCTCAACGTCGGCCCGCGCATCTGGCCGTCCGGCGCGATGATCTCCCAGACCAGCGGCCACGGCGATTTCCGCTTCCCATACGAAGTGCCGAGCGCCAACAACGCGCCGCTCAGCCACGGCGAGGCGATGGGCGGCGGCATCATCGCCGACGGCGTCGACGCCGTGCTGAAGCGCGCCCGCGAACAGCTCATGCTCGGCGCGAGCCAGTTGAAGCTCGCCGCCGGCGGCGGCGTCGCCTCCAACTACGATCCGATCGACGCGAGCCAATATACGGAGGCGGAATTCCGCGCCGCCGTCGACGCAGCGGAGAACTGGGGCACTTATGTCGCCGTCCACGCCTATACGCCGCGCGCCATCCAGACCGCGCTGCGGGCCGGCGTGCGCTCGATCGAGCACGGGCAGATGATGGACGAGGCCACGGCCAAGATGATCGCCGACAAGGGCGCATGGCTCAGTTCGCAGCCCTTCATCGAGGACGGCGGCAGCACCTATCCCGAGGGCTCGCCCAACCGCATCAAGCAGCTCGAAATGTATCGCGGCACGGACGTCGCCTTCGATCTGGCGAAAAAATTCAAGCTCAAGACTGCCTTCGGCACCGACATTCTGTTCAATCCGCCGCAGGGCACCGCGCTGCAGAGCGTCCGGCTCGCCAACATGGCGCGCTGGTATTCGCCGGTCGAGGTGCTGAAGATGGCGACGAGCGCCAATGCCGAACTGCTGGCGATGGCGGGTCCGCGCAATCCCTATCCGGGCAAGCTGGGCGTGGTCGCGGAAGGCGCCTTCGCCGACCTGCTGCTCGTCGACGGCGACCCGACCGCCGACATCAAACTGGTCGCCGATCCGGGCAAGAATTTCGTCGTCATCATGAAGGACGGCCGCGTCTACAAGAACACGCTGCCGAAGGCTTGAGCGCGCAGAGGTTGCGCCTGGCCCACCCGAACAACGGACGCCATCCATGTCTGCGAAATCAGTCTCTCTGAAAAAACTTCTCGTGGCCGGACTGATCAGCTGCTGCGCGACCTACGGCGTCGCGATCGGCTGCACGCGCCTTGTCTATCTCGGCGAAGGCGGAAACGTCGTCACCGCGCGGTCGATGGATTGGAAATTCGACATCGGCACGAACATCTACATTCTGCCGCGCGGCATGGCGCGCAGCGGAGAGGCCGGGGCGAATTCCTTCAAATGGACGGCGAAGTACGGTTCGGTCGTCGCGACCGGATATGATGTTTCGACCACGGACGGCGCCAACGAAGCCGGCCTTGTCGCCAACGTCCTGTGGCTGACCGAATCCGACTACCCCGCCTTCGGCGCAGGCGCGAGGCCGGGCCTCACCATCGCCGCATGGGCGCAATACGCGCTCGACAGTTTCGCAACGGTCGCCGAAGCGGTGGCGGCGCTCGAGAAGGAGCCGTTCACCATCGTGACCGACAAGGTGCCCGGCCAGAACCGCCTGACGACGCTGCATCTGTCCCTGTCCGACGCGACCGGCGACAGCGCCATCGTCGAATATATCGGCGGCAGGCAGGTCATCCATCACGGCCGACAATATCAGGTCATGACAAATTCGCCGACCTATGACCAGCAGCTCGCCCTCAACGCCTACTGGAAGGAGATCGGCGGCTCGGTGGTTCTGCCCGGAACGAACCGGGCGGCGGATCGTTTCGCGCGCGCTTCGTATTACGTGCAGGCCATCCCCCGCAAGGCGGAGCCCAACCGTGCATTGGCCAGCGTCTTTGGCGTGATCCGCAACGTTTCGGTTCCGCTCGGCATATCGTCGCCCGACCAGCCGGAGCTGTCTTCGACGCGCTGGCGCACGGTCTTCGACCACAAGCGCAAGCTCTATTTCTTCGAGTCCGCGATGACGCCGAATACGTTCTGGGTCGACCTCAAGACGATCGACTTCTCGCAGGAGACCGGCAAGGTCCGCAGGCTCAACCTCGGCGCCGATCAGGCGCATACATATTCCGGCGATGCGACGGGCGCGTTCCAGGATGCGCCGCCGTTCCCGTTCCAGGGAATTTAGCCGGCGGACCAGGCGACCGCCGGCGAGGCGGCAGGAGACGGGGATGAAACGGGCTTCAGGACTTGCGGCGCTTCTGGCCGTTGCGACAGCCGGCGCAGGCGTGGCCGCCGATCTTCCGCCGCGCCTGCAGCCGCCGGCGCCTCCGGAGGCCTCGCCGCTCGCCCCCGACTGGGCGCTCCAGATCACGCCTTATCTGTGGGCCGCCGGATTGAACGGGCGCATTTCGCCGTTCCGCCTCGCGCCGACGATCCAGGTCGAAAAGTCCTTTGGCGACGTGATGAAGCATTTCAACGGCGGCGGTTTCCTGCACGTCTGGGCGCGCAAGGGGCCCTTCGTCGCCAATGCCGACGTCATGTACGTCAACACGACCGACAGCCGCTCGGTCAGTTCCGTGCCGATCGTGGGGGCCATTCGCGGCCGGCTGGCGACCGGGCTGTTCTACGCCACGCTGTCGGGCGGCTATCGCATTCTGGACGCCGGCCCCGTGACCTTCGATGCGCTCGCCGGCGCGCGGCTCTGGAATGTCTACAACCGGGCGTCGATCGATTTCGCCTTTGTCTCGCTGGGCGTGGCCAAGTCGCTCACATGGGTCGATCCCGTGATCGGCGGCCGGGCCTTCCTGCGCCTCAACGACGCATTCTCCCTGCAGGCGCAAGGCGACATCGGCGGTTTCGGCGCCGGCTCCAAATTCACCTGGCAGGCGCTCGGCACGGTCAATTACGCCTTCGCGGAACATTTCTCCGCATCGGTCGGCTACAAGATTCTGCGGACGGATTACGCGCGTGGCGGATATGTGTTCGACGTGACCATGGCGGGCCCCGTCGTCGGCATGACCTACCGCTTCTGACCGCTACACCGCCGTGCGCAGCAGATCCGACACCACCCGCTCGAGATCCTTCAACGACGAACACACGATCGCGCGGTCCACGCAGGGCTCGTAGACGCGCATCACGCTGTCGCCGGTGTTCCAGGCCGTGCGCGGCTCGGGATTGAGGAAGATCACGCGGCGCGCCCGGTCGTGAATCTTGCGCAAGATGTCGGCGCGCGGCTCGCCGTTGTTGTTGCGCGCGTCGCCGAGGATGAGAACCGTCGTCTTGCGGTCGATCTCGTCCAGCGCCAGCGACTCGAAGGTCTCCAAGGCTTCGCCGTAATCCGTCGAGCCGCCGAACCTTTCGAGCGTCTCGGATATGGCGCGGTCGATCTCCTCGCGCTCGAACAGGTCCGTCACTTCGCCGAGCTGGCCGGAAAAGGCGAACGAGCGCACGTTCGGGATCACGTCGTGCAGCGAATAGAGAAACATCAGGAGAAAGCGGGAAACCTGCGCGACCGAGCCGGAGACGTCGCAGATCGCCATCACCTTGGGGCGGTCGACCTTGCGTTTCTTCCAGATCGTGTGAAACAGCAGGCCGTCATATTCGATGTTGACGCGGATCGTGCGCCGCACGTCGAGCTGCCCGCGTCGCGCCGTCTTCTTGCGCCGCGCATGCAGCGAGACGAGGCGCTTGGCCATTTTGCGCACGAGTTCGTGCATCAGCTTCATGTCGGTCCGCTCGACCTGCGACAGGCGCACGCTTTCGAGAATCTCCTCGCGCAGGCGGCGACCGGCGTTGGCGGCGAAAAGCTGCAACTGCCGCTCGACATAGTCGCGCACTTCGGCGCGCAGGATTTCGCGCAAAGCCGTCAGCCGCGCGCCTTCCGACTGCTGCGCGGGATCGGCCGAATCGCGGGCTTCCGCGATCATGTCGTCGAGCCGCTCCGAGCCCATCTCGCGCTGGATGCGCAGGCCATACATGCCGCGCTGCGTGAAGAAGCGGATATCGGTGACGCCGGCGCGCCGGGCGGCTTCGGCGAGGCGACGCTGCAATTCGGCGCGGTCGCCGCGCTCGAGAATGTCGATGAGATCGGCCTCGGCCGCCTCCGCAGCGCTCTGGTCGGCCGGCGCGCTCGCCTCGCCCTGCGCCTGCCCGGTCCCTCCACCGGTCGGCGATCCGCCCTCGCCGCCCTGGCCCTGCTGGCCGCTGACATCGCCATCGTTGTCGGGGGAGGCGTCTTCCTGCGGCTGCTGCTCGCCCGGCGCGCCCCCGGGCGTCCTGCCGGAAAAGGAGCGGAACTCGAAATATCTGTCGAAGGTCTCGTCGAAGGCGGCTTTCTCGTCGACGCTCTTGGCGAGCGCGTTCGACAGGCCCTGTTTCAGGATCTCGCGATTGTCGTAGCCGAGCAGCTCCAGCGCCTGCCCGGCCTCGATCGCCTCGGCGGGGGAAATACGCACGTCTTGCGCACGCAGGGCGCGGATGAAGTCGGAGAGGATCTGGGTCAATTCTCTCTCTCGGTTTTTTCGATTTCTTTGAAAGGGAGTCGACTGCCTCGAACGCTCTTTCTCCCCCTCGCGGGGAGGGCCGGGGCGGGGGTAGCCGCGGCGGCGACCTCGCGGGATTGAACCCGGTCGACCCCCACCCCCTGCCCGTCCCCGCAAGGGGGACGAGAGGTCCGTTCTTTTCGCAGGCGCATCGCTCGTCGAGAGGGGGTTGCGCTACCGTTCACTTCACCCGCCAATCCGCTTCCTTCTTCGCGCCGGCCACCAGCGCCGAAATCTCCGTGTCGACCGCCTCGATGTCGTCCTGATATTTCAGCAGCACGTTCAGGGTGTCGCGCACGAGGTCGGCGTCGAGTTCGCGGGCGTGCATGAGCACCAGCGTGCGCGCCCAGTCGAGCGTTTCGGAAATGGCCGGAACTTTCTTGAGGTCGAGCTTGCGCAGGCCCTGCACGAAGGCGACGAGCTGGGCGTTGAGGCGCGCTTCGGCCTCCGGCACGCGGCGGCGCACGATGGATTGCTCGAGCGCCTGATCGGGGAAGGGAATGTGCAGGTGCAGGCAGCGGCGCTTCAGCGCGTCGCCGAGCTCGCGCTTGTTGTTCGACGTCAGGAACACCAGCGGCGTCGAGCGGGCCTTGATGGTGCCGAGTTCGGGCACGGAAATCTGGTAGTCCGACAGAAGTTCGAGCAGGAAGGCCTCGAATTCATCGTCGGCCTTGTCGATCTCGTCGATCAGCAGCACGGCGCCGCCCGGCTCCCAGAGCGCCTTGAGCAGCGGACGGGGCTCGAGAAATTCCTCCGAGAAGAACGTGTCGTCGAATTCGTGCAGCCGGCCGATGGATTCCTTCAGCCCCTGTGCGCCCTGCAGCAGGTCGCCGAGCTTTTCCTTGAGCACCTGCGTGTAGAGCAGCTGCTTGCCGTATTTCCACTCGTAGAGCGCCTTGGTCTCGTCCAGCCCCTCGTAGCATTGCAGCCGGATCAGCGGTTTTCCGGTCATGGCGGCCGCGGCCTTGGCGAGTTCGGTCTTGCCGACGCCGGGCGGCCCTTCGATCAGCAGTGGCTTGTCGAGTTTCTGCGCGAGGAACAGCGCGGTCGCGATCGTGGAATTGCAGATGTAGTTCTGCGCCTCGAGAAGCGCCTCGATGTCGGCGATCTCGGCGACGACCGGGCGCCGCCCGGACCGGGAATGTTCATTCATGATGTTCGTTCGTTCCGATATGCGAAATTACGATTGCTGATCTCGAAAAGGATTTCGCGCGGGCCCCGTGCAAATGCAAGCGCTACGGACGCCGGGCGGCCATGCGTCTGGCCTGCTCCGGCGTTTGCGAAATCGCGCCCCTGACGCAGACAGCGAACATGCATTTGCATTTAAGATAGATACAAACGCATTTACGTGGCGCGTTTATTGATTTTATTTCGATTTCAACACAATCCGACATTCAGTCGGTAGCGCCGCCATGGTCATCGGCGGCTTTTTCTTCGCGTTCGGATTGGGTCTGGGGTGGAGAACGCTCGGCTGGAACCACCAGGCGAGCTGGTCGCAGCCGTCGCCGGGCGGAACCTCGTCCTGGCCCGAACAATTCTCTTCGCCGCGCGGGCAGAAGACGCGCACGTGGAAATGATAATTGTGGCCCCACATCGGGCGCACCTTGTTGAGCCAGTCCCGGTCGCGGCCTGCGTCCCGGCAGAGCGCCTTCTTGATCGCGGCGTTGACGAAAATGCGCTGCACCTGCGGCGATTTCGCCGCCGCGCGGATGACGGCGAGGTGATCCTCGGTCCAGACGCGCTCGTTCACGTCCAGCTTGTCGGCGCGCACCATGTCGGTCGCCGACATTTGCTCGCGTTCGGCGCGGCTCAACTCGCGCCGGGGCATCGGCGTCAGCCATATGTCGGCGTCGAGCCCGATCTGATGCGAAGCATGGCCGGTCAGCATTGGTCCGCCGCGCGGTTGGGAAATGTCGCCGACCAGAATGCCCGGCCAGTGCGAGACGCGCGGCACGTCGCGCGCGAATTTCTCCAGAAAGGAGATCAGCGCCGGATTGCCGTAATTGCGGTTGCGCGACAGGCGCATCACCTGCCACGCCTCGCCGTTGACCGGCAGCGCCTCGCCGCCGGCCAGGCAACCGCGCGAATAGAAGCCGATCGAGCGCGCCTCCATGTCGGCGGGTTCGCGGGCGCGGCCGAACAATTCCTTGGCTGGCGTCGACGGCGCGTCGGGATGGGCGAGCGGCGGTAGGGGCTTGGGGTCGAGCGTGCCCTTGTCTTGCGCCAAAGCAGGCGCTGCGGCGGCGATCACAAGCGCCAGAACGGGGGCGAGAGCGCGCAAATTCATCTCCGCTGTGTCTGCACAGGCGCAGCGATTCGCCGATTGCTGTCAACCTTTACGGCACGCGAGGCGTTGCCACCTCCCGGCTCCGCTGCTTTACTCGTTCCAGATGCGTGTAACGTTTTGAGTATCGGGGGGCGCCATGAAGCGCTATTTCTTCGCAATTCTGGCCCTTTTCGGGGCGTGTTTCGTCATGACCGCCGCCGCCGAGGCGAAAGTTCAGATCCATATCGATCTTTCATCGCAGCGGATGACCGTGAACTCCTCGTCCGGCAGCTACGTCTGGCCGGTGTCGACAGCGCGTTCAGGCTATGTGACGCCTCGCGGCTCCTACCGGCCGACGAGCCTGCAGCGCATGCATTATTCGCGCAAGTATCACATGTCGCCGATGCCGCATTCCATCTTCTTCCGCGGCGGCTACGCCATTCACGGCACCTACGCCACCGGCGCGCTGGGTTCGCCGGCCTCGCACGGATGCATCCGCCTGGCGCCCGGCAATGCGGCCGCCCTGTTCGCCATGGTGCAGCAGGAGGGCGCAAGCATCTCGATCACCGGCTCCGCGCCGAACCGCGTCTACGCCTCGGCGAAGAGGAAGCATCACGTCCACTACGCCAAGGCCGGCGGCAAGAAATACAAGCACTATGCGAGCCGCCATCGCAGCCGCGCGCCGCTGGCCTATGCGCCGGTTCGCGTGAAGCATTACGACAATGTGCGCGGGTGGCAGTTCAATCCGGCAGGGCGATATTGAGGGCGTAGAGCCGCCTCGCGGCTGACGCAACCGAGCGATGCCGCGGGGGCGCGGCGCGCGCGGGGACAGAGCAAACATGTGCGTATAGGCTCGGGGGCAGAGCAAACGAAGCCCGCCAGAGATGGGCCTGCCAAGGAGCGCACAGAATGGTTCTCGTCCCCGTCGCACAGTTGGAGCAGGTCTGCGCCGACACGTTCGCGCGCGTCGGTTCGACGCGTGAAGAGGCAGTGCGCGTCGCCCGCTCGCTGATCGGCGCCAATCTGACGGGCCACGACAGCCACGGCGTCATCCGCGTGCCGCGCTATGTCGACTGGGTGAAGTCGGGCGACATCACGCCCAATCAGACGG
This sequence comes from Rhodoblastus sp., assembly GCA_047605445.1. Classification (GTDB taxonomy): domain Bacteria; phylum Pseudomonadota; class Alphaproteobacteria; order Rhizobiales; family Beijerinckiaceae; genus JAJXWB01. Next base: position 28,256 of record JASGFP010000023.1, on the reverse strand, counting down.
TCGCCGTGCTGGTCGACACGCCCTCGCTTGCCGTCGTCGACGGCCGTTACGGCTACGGGCAGACGGTCGCGCCGGAGGCGGTGAGGATCGGGCTCAGGAAGGCGCACGACTCCGGCCTCGCGGCGGTCGCGCTGCGCGACGCCGGCCACATCGGCCGGATCGGCGAATGGGCGGAAATGGCCGCGGCCCAAGGGCTCGTCTCCATCCATTTTGTCACCGCCTCGGGCTCCATTCTCGTGGCGCCCTTTGGCGCGCGGCAGCGCCGGCTGTCGACCGCCCCCTTCTGCGTCGGCATTCCGCGCGAGGGCCAGGAGCCGGTCATCCTCGATTTCGCGACTTCGGTCGTCGCGGAAGGCAAGGTCATGGTGGCGAGCCAGGGCGGCAAGAAATTGCCCGACGGGGCGCTGATCGGGCCGGACGGCGATTTCTCCACCGACCCCGCAACGCTCTACGGCGACTACGAGCCGGAGGGACCGCGCGACGCGACGCAGGGCAAGGGTGCGATCCGCGCCTTCGGCGAGCACAAGGGCTCGGGCCTCGCCTTCATGTGCGAGATCCTCGGCGGCTCGCTGACCGGCGCCAAGGCGACCGGACCCGGCCGGCGCTTTTGCAACGGCATGTTCTCGATCTATGTCGATCCCAAGCGCGTCGATCCCGAACACGTCTTCGACGCGGACGTGACCCGCTACATCGCCTATTTCAAATCGGCCCAACCGGCCAAGGGCGTGGATGAAGTGCTCGTTCCTGGCGAACCCGAGCGCCGCACCCGCGCCGAGCGCATGAAAAACGGGGTGCCGCTCACGGAAGCGACCTGGAATTCGATCCTCGCCAAGGCGCGCGAGGTGGGCGCCGCGACGCCCTGAACGGCGCTGGCGCACGCCACCACCCGGTTGGTGGCGCGCCGTAGCAAGTCTGTGGCGTCCAGAAACAATGCCGCCTCGCGTTCCGAAAGTATAGAACGGATTTGGAACGCAGCAGTTTCGTCGAGCCTTTGGGACGTTTTGCGTTCGCATCGGGCGTCGCTATTTCGACGCCCCACGGTCGTATTGAGCGCATGAGCAAGCAATTTTCAGAGAAGAACTTTCACCTGGCGCTGCCGCCCCTGAGCCAAGCCGGCGTTGGCCGCGACCTGGCCAGTGTCGCTGTGCGAACCGCGCGGGAATTCGGCGCCGACATGGCCGCTCTCGGACACGCCTGCGGTCTCGGCGACCTCACCGACCCATTGCCGGAAACGATCGGCGTCGAGAACTTCCTGCTTCTGTTCGACGCAGCCGCAAACATGCTCGACGATCCCTTCTTCGGCCTGCACGTCGGCGAGCGGATGCGCGTCGTCGACGCTGGCGGCTACGGCATGGCGCTGTTGGCGTGCCCGACGCTCCGCGACACCGCCGCGATCACCATGAGATACGAGCGTCTCGCGCACGACCTGTGCCGTTGCGAGCTGATCGAGCAGGGCGACGTTGGCATCTTCCGAATCCATTCGCCCTGGCTCGATCTGAAGGGCGCGCAGCAGGTCGCCGAGTTCATGGCGGCCTATCTGCAGACGATCAACAGATGGCTGCTCGGCCAGAGCCTGCCGATCATACACATCCATTTCAAGCATTCCGCGCCGCAGGGGCTTCCGCACGACGAATATGCGCGCGTGCTGGACGGCGCCCCGGTAAGTTTCGACGCGGAGTTCAATGAGGGCCGGTTTCCCGCGGCGCTCCTGGACCTTCCGATCCCCAATGCCGACCGTTCGCTCCTGCCGCAGCTCACGCGGCTGATCGACAAGCGGGTGGAGGAGCGCGGACTTCAGGACGAGTCGGCGACCGTGCGAGTCCTGCGTGATACCATCCGCACACAATTGCGCTTGGGCCGGACCGATCTGGACAGGATTTCGGCAGTCGCCGGACTGTCGCCGCGCACGTTGCAGCGGCGGCTGGCGAATGACGGCACGAGCTTTACGCTGCTTCTCGACGAGGTGCGTCGCGAGTTCGCGCACGATCTCCTCGAGGACGCGCGCCTGTCATTCACCGACATAGCTCTATTGCTCGGCTTCAGCGAGCAGAGCAGCTTCAATCACGCCTTTCGGCGATGGTTTGGCGTGAGCCCGTCGCAATGGCGAAGGCGCGGCTAGGTTCAATCGGCGAACACCACCGTCTTCTGCCCGTCGAGCAGCACGCGGTCCTCGAGATGCTTGCGCAGCGCGCGCGCCAGCACGCGGCGCTCGATGTCGCGGCCCTTGCGCACGAGATCGTCGGGCGTGTCGCGATGCGAGATGGTCTCGACGTCCTGCTCGATGATCGGACCCTCGTCGAGATCGCTCGTGACATAATGCGCCGTGGCGCCGATCAGCTTCACGCCGCGGGCATGCGCCTGATGGTAGGGTTTCGCGCCCTTGAAGCCCGGCAGGAAGGAATGGTGGATGTTGATGCAGCGGCCGGACAATTTCGCCGCGAGCCCGTCGGACAGCACCTGCATGTAGCGCGCGAGCACCACGACGTCGGCGCTGGCTTCGCGGATCAGCCGCCAGACTTCGGCCTCCTGCTCCATTTTGGTTTCGCGCGTAACGGGCAGATAGTGAAAGGGAACGCCATCGAGATCGATATGCGCGTAAGCAGAGCGCGGATGATTGGCGATGATTCCGACCGGCTCCATGTCCAGTTCGCCGATCCGCCAGCGATAGACGAGATCGACGAGGCAATGATCCGATTTCGACACGAGGATCATCACGCGCTTTTTTTCCGCGCGCGGGCGCATGAGCCATCGGAAGCCGAAGTCCTGCGCGACGCCGGAAAAATCCGTGCGCAACGCCTCGTATCGCGCGGCGTCGGCCACGCGGTCGAACACGATTCGCGCGAAGAACCGGCCGGTCTCGAGCGAATCGAATTGCTGCGCGTCGAGAATGTTGCAGCCGTGCCGGAATAGGCATGTCGCCACGCCCGCGACGATGCCGGGGCGGTTTGCGCAGGAGAGGGTGAGGATGTGCTGTGCAGCGTCGGGCATGATCTTCAGTGTCACGATGCGCCGCCGATCGGCGCTTTGGGAATGACGCGCGACAGGCCGCGGAATTCGGCGATCGCGGCGCCTGCCTCGGTGGCCACGGAAACGTCGTAGACGCCGCTGCGCCCGGCGACTTGAATTTCGCGCGCTTGCGCGACGAGTTTGACGTCGGGCGGCGCCGGCGCGAGGAAAGTAATCGAGCAATGCTGCGCCACGGTCGAGACGCCGTAGGAGTTGCAGGCATAGGCGAAAGCCGCGTCGGCCAGAGTGAATATGTGGCCGCCATGGCAGATCCCATGCGCGTTCAGCATGTCGGGCCGCACGCGCATCATTACCGTCGCGACGCCGGGACCGACGGACACGAGTTCCATGCCCTGCGCCGCGCGCACGGCGTCGAACTCCCACATCTTGTCCGCGCTCGCGCGCGCGATCTCCTCGGGCGTCATTGTTTTCCGGCAAGGTTTCGACAAGCGAAATCGCTGCGGCGACTGGATGACATGAGCCGGGCGCCCGGTCAACGCGACGGCCGCATGCGCGCTTTTGCGTTGCGCCCCGTAGGGCAAGGCGGATAGATTTCGCGCCCTGAACCAAGAAGACCGCAGAGCGGTCGCACAGCCCAAGGAAGCCTCATGTCCGACAAGCCTGCCGTTTCGTCCGTCCAGAAGGGCGACGTTCTCCTCGTCCTCGTCGACAATCCGCCGGTCAACGCCATTTCGCAGGCTGTGCGCGCAGGGCTGAAGGAGCATGTCGAGAAGGGCATGAACGACGCCGCGACCAAGGCGATCGTCATCGCCTGCGAGGGCCGCACTTTCGTGGCGGGCGCCGACATCCGCGAATTCGGCAAGCCGCCGGCCGGCCCCTCGCTCCAGGAATTGCTCAACGGCATGGAAGCCGGAAACAAGCCGGTCGTCGCCGCCATCCACGGCACCGCGCTGGGCGGCGGCTTCGAGATCGCCATGGCCTGCCACGCCCGCGTTTCCGACAAGGCCGCCCGCGTCGGCCTGCCGGAGGTCAAGCTCGGTCTGCTGCCGGGCGCCGGCGGCACGCAGCGCGTGCCGCGCGTCGCCGGCGCGCTGGTCGGCCTCGATCTCTGCACCTCCGGTCGCATGGTCCCGGCGGCCGAGGCGCTCAAGTTTGGCCTGATCGACAAGATCGTCGACGGCGACCTGCGCGAAGGCGCGATCGACTACGCCCGCTCGCTGGTCGGCAAGCCGCTGAAGCGCTCGTCGGAACAGCAGCAGCCCTTCGATTCCGCCGCCTTTGAAAAGGCCGCCGCCGAAGTGCTGAAAAAGGCGCGCGGCGCGATGGCGCCGGCCAAGATCGTCGATTGCGTGCGCGCTTCCACCCACGGAACCTTCAAGGAAGGCGAGAAGGTCGAGCGCGACAATTTCATGCAGTTGCTCGTCTCCGACCAGTCGAAGGCTATGCGCTACGTGTTCTTCGCCGAGCGCGAAGTGCTGAAAGTGCCGAGCCTCGAAGGCGTGGAGGCGCGTCCCGTCATGTCGGCAGGCGTCATCGGCTCGGGCACGATGGGCGCGGGCATCACGATTTCGCTCATCAATTCCGGCATGCCGGTGACGGTTGTCGAGAACAACCAGGAAGCGCTCGACAAGGCGATGGTCCGCTTCAAGTCGACCTGGGAGCGCGACGTCAAGCTCGGCCGCATCGACAGCGCGACGATGGACAAGCGCGTCGGCCTGCTGACGCTGACGACGCAATTCGAGGCGCTGGCCGACAAGGACATCGTCATTGAAGCGGTGTTCGAGGAAATGGCGCTGAAGAAGGAAATCTTCGGCAAGCTCGGCAAGATCGTGAAGGCGGGCGCCGTGCTTGCCTCCAACACCTCCTATCTCGACATCGACGCCATCGGCGAGTCCTCGGGTCGCCCGCAGGACGTGATCGGCATGCACTTCTTCTCGCCGGCCAACATCATGCGCCTGGTGGAAGTCATCGACGGCGGCCGCTCGGCCAAGGACGCGCTGGCGACCGGCGTCGCCGTCGGCAAGCGCATGGGCAAGCTGCCTGTCGTGATGGGCAATTGCGACGGCTTCGTCGGCAACCGCATTCTCGCCGCGTGGAGACAGGTCGCCGACATGATGCTGGAGGAAGGCGCCTATCCGCAGGACATCGACGCCGCCATGGAAAAATGGGGCATGGCGATGGGCCCCTATGCGGTCGGCGATCTCGCGGGCCTCGACATCGGCATGCGCCGCCGCAAGGAATTCGCGCATCTGCGCGACAACCAGAAGCGCGACACCGGCGCCATCGCCGACGCTATCTGCGCGCTCGGCCGCTACGGCCAGAAGACGGGCTCGGGCTATTACAAGTATGTCGACGGCAAGCGCACGATCGACCCCACGACCAACGAGATCATCGACAAGGTCTCGAAGGACAAGGGCATCGCGCGCAAGCCGATTCCCGAGGAGGAGATCGCCTCGCGCATCCACGCCACGATGGTCAACGAAGCCTCGAAGATTCTCTCCGAGAACATCGTTTCGCGTCCGCTCGACGTCGATATCGTCAAGCTCAACGGCTATGGCTTCCCCGTGTGGCGCGGCGGCCCGATGCAGGAAGCCGACCGCGTCGGCCTCGACAAGGTGCTCGCCACCGTGAAGGAAGTCTACAAGACCGCCGGCAAGGGGTTCGAGCCGTCCTCGGCGCTGGAATGGATGGTGGCGAACAACAAGAAATTCGCCGACATCAAGGCCGGCGAGTTGAAGGGGAAGTGATGGGGTCTCTCTTCTCCCCGCACGCGGGGAGAGGGAGCACACGGCAGGCGCGGCTCAGGCCGCGCCTTTTTGCTTGCGAGCCTGAAGGCTCACGGTCCAGACTGCGCCCATGAAAGTCTCGCTCATCCAGATGAATTCGGTCAGCGACAAGCAGGCCAATCTCGCGCAGGCGCGCGCGCTGATCGAGGAGGCCGTGCGCGACGAAAGGCCCGACTGGATCTGCCTCCCGGAAGTCTGGGACTACATCGGCGGCAACCGTCGCTCGAAGATGGAGGCGGCCGAGGAAATTCCCGGCGGCCCCGCCTACACGCTGATGCAGGAACTGGCGAAAACGCATCGCGTCTTCATTCACGCGGGCTCCATTCTCGAAAAAATTCCCGGCGATTCCGAACGCATCCATAATACGACGGTCGCCTTCGACCGCGACGGCAAGGAAGTCGCGCGCTATCGCAAGATTCACATGTTCGACATCACCGCGCCCGACGGGACCGCCTATCGCGAGAGCGCGGCCTTCAAGCCGGGCGACGCCATCGCGACTTACGATTGCGACGGCGTCACGGTCGGCTGCGCCATCTGCTACGACCTGCGCTTTCCCTATCTCTTCGCCGCGCTCGCGGACAAAGGCGCGCAACTGATCGCGCTGCCCTCGGCCTTCACCATGCAGACCGGCAAGGATCATTGGGAGGTGCTCTGCCGCGCCCGAGCCATCGAGACGGAAACCTACTTTTGCGCGGCGGCGCAAACCGGCGCGCATACCGCCGGCAACGAGACGCGTCACACCTATGGCCATTCGCTGGTGGCCGATCCCTGGGGCCATGTGGTGGCGAAGGCGTCCGATGGCGTCGGCGTGGTGTCGGCGCGCGTCGATCCCAAGCGCGTCGAAAAAGCGCGCCAGATGATCCCGGTCGCGCAGCATCGCGTGAAGCTGGCGGAATGAGGCGTGTCCGCGCCGGTTTCAGGAACGCAAGGCTACGCGGCTGACGCGGAACGGCTGATCGATCTCTACGAAAGCCTTTCGTTCGACGACCTGCACGCCGACGTCGTCCATCTCCTGCCCGCACAGCCGGCCGATATCCTGGACATCGGCGCCGGAACCGGTCGCGACGCCGCCGCGCTCGCGGCCAGGGGACATCGCGTCGTCGCAGCCGAACCGCTGGACGAATTCCGTCTCGCTGCGCAGCGCCTGCATGCCGGGGCGGCGATCGAATGGATCGCGGATGGATTGCCGCACCTCGAACGCCTGTCGGACCGGGCGGATGCTTTCGACATCGTCATGCTGACGGCCGTCTGGATGCATCTCGAACCGGCGGATCGTGAACGCGCCATGCCGCATCTTGCGCGACTGCTCCGCCCGGGCGGCGTCGCGATTTTCTCGCTGCGGCACGGCCCCGTGCCAGCGGGCCGCCGCATGTTCGACATAAGAGCAGACGAGACTTCTGCCCTTGCCGCGCGGGAGGGACTTGTGGAGATTTTTCGGGTCGAGGACCGACCGTCCACCCTCGCTGCGCCCGGCGTGACATGGACTCGTCTCGCCATTCGCAAGCCGACCGGCGCGCGATGATCGCATCGATCCTCCACGACTGGGCCGAATTTTTCCTGCGCTGGCTGCATGTAATCGCGGCCGTCTTCTGGGTCGGCCTCGCGCTCGGCTTCCTGCGGCTCAACCTTACGCTCAAATCGACGAAAGCCGACGTCTGGCGGGCCGCCGACGACGGCTTCTTCCGCATCGCGCGCGACATGAAGCTCCCGCCCGATGCGCAGCCACAGATCGGCTGGTTCCGCTGGGAGGCCTACGTCGTCTGGCTCTCCGGCTTCGCGCTGATGATCGCCATCTATTTCGCGAAGGCCGATTTATACCTCATCGATCCCGCGGTCCTCGCGCTCGCGCCGTGGCAGGCCATCGTGCTCGCGCTTGCGGCGCTCGCAGTCGGCTGGCTGGTCTACGACCGCCTGGCCAAAACGTCATGGAGCGAGACGGCGCGGCGTGCGGCCATCGCGATCTTCCTCGTCGCGCTTGCCTTCGCGCTCACGCGCATCTTCTCGGGCCGCGGCGCATTCCTTCTGTTCGGCGCAATCATCGGCACGATCATGGCGGCCAATGTCGCGCACTATCTCGTGCCCAATCAGCGGGGGATGCTTAAAGCGATCCGCAAGGGCGAGACGCCGGACGAAGCGCGCTTCGCTGTCAGCCGCCAGCGCGCGCTGCATAACAACTATCTTGCGCTTCCGGTTCTGTTCCTCATGCTGGCGAACCATTATCCGCTCGCCTTCGCATCGCGCTTCAACTGGCTGATCGCCGCGCTGGCGCTCATAGCGGGCGCGGCGGTCCGCCACTTCTACATATCGCGCCATCGCGGGCAGGGCGATCTGTGGTGGACGTGGGGCCTCGCTGCGGCGGCGGGCGTCGCCATGGTCGCGCTGTCGATGCTCGGCGTCGAGAGGCCGCAGGCAAGGGCAGCCGCGCCTGCGAACGCAATGGACGCCATCGCCGCCGTGGTCGCGCCGCGCATCGGCGACGTCGAGGACATCGTCGCGGATCGTTGCATCATGTGTCACGCGCGCGCGCCGTCATGGCCCGGCCTCGCCACGCCGCCGAAGGGCGTCATGCTGGAGACGCGCGCCCAGATCGCCGCGCATGCGGACGAGATCGCCGCGCAGGCCGTCTGGACGCGCGCCATGCCGCCGCCCGGCGCCGGCATACCGATGGGCGACGACGAGCGTCGCACGCTCGGTCTGTGGATCGCCGCCGGGGCGCCTGCGCGGTGAAAAACGAAAGGCGCGACGGACTGTCGTCCGCCGCGCCGAAAAAATCACTTCCCACCTATCAACGTCCCTCCCCGCAAGGGGGAGGGTAGACGCCCGAGCGCTCAGCCGCCGATCTTGCAGCCGCTTTCTTCCATCGTCTCGAACGCCTGCGCGCCCGGGATCTTGGAGAGCTGCTTGTAATAGTCCCACGGCGCCTTGCTCTCTTCCGGCGTCTTCACCTGGAAGAGATACATGTCGTGCACCATCGAGCCGTTGGGCAGCACCTTGCCGCCCTTGGTGAACACGTCGTCCACGGGCAGTTCGTGCAGCTTCTTGGCGACGGCTTCGGTCTCGGTCGTGCCGGCGGCCTTCACGGCCTTCAGATAGCTCAGCACCGCCGAATAGGTGCCGGCGTGGATCATGTTCGGCATCCGGCCCATGCGCGCCATGAAACGCTTGGCGAAGGCGCGTGTCTCGTCGTTCTGGTCCCAGTACCAGGCTTCCGTCAGCACCGAGCCTTGCGCGGCCTTGAGGCCGAGGCCGTGCACGTCGGCGAGCGTGAACAAAAGCGCGGCGATGCGCTGTTTGCCGCCTTGCGTCACGCCGAATTCAGAGGCCTGCTTGATCGAATTGACCGTGTCCTGGCCCGCGTTGGCCAGACCGATCACCTTCGCGCCGGAAGACTGCGCCTGCAGCACGAAGGACGAGAAGTCCGCGGTGTTGAGCGGATGGCGCACCTGCCCGATGACCTTGCCGCCCTTCGACTTCACATATTTCGCGGTATCGGCTTCGAGCGCATGGCCGAAGGCGTAGTCGACGGTCAGGAAGAACCACGTGTCGCCGCCGTTCTCCACCAGCGCGCCGCCGGTGCCGACGGCCAGCGCATGCGTGTCGTAGGCCCAGTGGAAACCGTAGGGCGAGCAGCTCTTCTGCGTGAGCGCCGTGGTCGCCGCGCCGGTGACGATGTTGATCTTTTTCTTTTCCTTCGACAGATCCTGCACCGCGAGCGCGACGGACGAGGTCGTCAGCTCCATGATCGCGTCCACGCCTTCGGTGTCGTACCATTTGCGCGCGATCGTGGTGGCGATGTCGGGCTTGTTTTGATGATCGGCGGTCACGATCTCAATCGGGCGATCAAGCACCTTGGGCCCAAAATCCTCGACGGCCATCTTGGCGGCGTCGAGCGACCACTTGCCGCCGAAGTCGGCGTAGACGCCGGACTGGTCGTTGAGAATGCCGATCTTTACTGGCGTCTGCGCGAAGGCCGGCAGGCCCGTCGAAGCGAGCAGGGCGGCGGCGAGTGCGAGCGAACGTAGTTTCATGAGCGTTTCCCTCCTGTTCTTACATTACACGCTGAACCTACAGGCGGCCGCGATCTCGAACGAGGCCAGCCGGCGCAGCATGGTTGTGACGGATTTCGCACCCGCCTTCCTGTTCTACATTGTCGCGCCGATGGTCCAGGGCACGAATTCCGCGTCGCCATAGCCCAGCTGCTCGGACTTGGTGCGCCCGCCCGAGGCCACGCGCAGCAGCGCCTCGAAAATCTCCCGGCCCTTGTCCTCGATCGACACGCCGTCGAGCACTTCGCCGCAATCTATGTCCATGTCGTCGATCATGCGCCGGTAGATGTCGGTATTGGTCGCCAGCTTGAACGAGGGCGTCGGCTTGCAGCCGTAAGCCGAGCCGCGCCCGGTGGTGAAGGCGAGCAGATTGGCGCCGCCGGCGACCTGGCCGGTGGCGGCGACAGGGTCGTAACCTGGCGTATCCATGAAGACGAAGCCTTTCTCCGTCACCAGTTCCGCATAATCGTAGACCGCGCGCATCGTCGTCGTGCCGCCCTTGGCGGCGGCCCCGAGCGACTTCTCGAGAATGGTGGTCAGCCCGCCCGCCTTGTTGCCGGGCGAGGGATTGTTGTTCATCTCCATCTTGTTGCGGGCGGTGTAGTCCTCCCACCAGCGGATGGTCGAGACGAGCTTCTCGCCGACCTCCATGCTGGCCGCGCGGCGCGTCAGCAGATGTTCGGCGCCGTAGATTTCCGGCGTCTCCGACAGGATCGCCGTGCCGCCGTGGCGCACGAGTTCGTCGACGGCCGCGCCCAGCGCCGGATTGGCGGTGATGCCGGAATAGCCGTCGGAGCCGCCGCATTGCAGGGCGAGAATGAGGTCGGAGGCCAGACACGTTTCACGCTTCGCTTTGGCGACCAGCGGCAGCATCGACTTGATCGCGTCGACGCCGGCCATCACGGTCTTCTTCGTGCCGCCGACTTCCTGGATCGTCATGGTGCGGAACGTGTCGGATTCCTTCAGCCCGTAGGCCTCCTTGAACCGCGCGATCTGGAAGCCTTCGCAACCCAACCCCACCATCACCACGCCGCCGACGTTGGGATTGACGGCGTAGCCCCATTGCGTGCGCTTGAGGACTTCGTAGCCCTCGCCCTTCACGTCGAGCGCGCAGCCGCCGCCATGCGTCAGCGGGATTACGCCGTCAATGCCGGGATATTGGTCGAGGATCCCGGAACGCTGGATTTCCTCCGCCATGAAGCGCGCGGCGGAAGCCGAGCAATTCACCGATGTCAGGATCGCGATGTAATTGCGTGTGCCGACCTTGCCGCCGGCGCGCCGAAAGCCCTCGAACGTCGCGCGCTGGCTCTCCGGCAGGATCGCTTCCTCGCGCGCTTCCTGCGCGAAGGCGTAGTCGCGTGCGAAGTCGCGGCATTCGACATTGTGCTCGTGCACCCATTGGCCCGGCGCGATCGGCTGCGAGGCGAAGCCGATGATCTGGCCGAATTTTCGAACGGGCTCGCCGGCGGCGATCGGCGCGATCGCCATCTTGTGGCCGCGCGGCACGCGCTCGCTCGCGATGGCGTTCTGGTAGACGAAGCCTGGCGCGAACGCGTCGACGGCGACGACGATATTGTCGGCTTCATTCAGGCGCAGGGCGCGCGGGGACTTGGTGTCCAGCATGGCTTCTCAACCGATGAAATTGTCCGGGTTCTGTTCCGCGATGCGCTCGAAGGTGGCGGTCGTCTCGTCGAGATGCGCGCGCATGGCGGCGCCGGCGCCGGGGCCATCGCGCGCCACGATGGCGTCGAAGATGCGCCTGTGCTCGGCGCAGGCGGTCGGAAGCCGGCCGGGCGGCGACAGCGCGATGCGCCGCACGCGCTCGAGATGGGACCGCAGCCCGTCGAGAATTTCGCGGGAATGGCGCAGCGCCATGCCGTCGACGATCAGCTTGTGGAACTCGACGTCGAGGAAATAGAAGCCCGCGACATCGCCGGCCTCGGCGGCCGCCTGCTGATAGCGCAGATTGCGTTCGATCTCCCGCTGCGTGTCGCCCGGCATGCCGCGCGCCGCCACGCTGGCGATCTCGGCCTCCAGCGCGCGGCGGATCATCATCCATTCGCGAACGTCGTTGGCGGCGATCTTGGCCACGAAGGAGCCGTGCTGCGGTTCGATCACGACCAGCCGCTCGAAGGCCAGCCGGTTGATCGCGGCGGTGACGGGAAAGCGGGAGACGCCGAGCTTGTCGCAGAGCGCGAGCTTGTCGATCGCCCCGCCGGGCGCGAGCGCGCCGGACAGGATCGCCTCCTTGATTTCGCCGTAGACCTGGTCGGCCTTCGAGGTGCGGCGCGCGCGATCGGCGGCGAGCCGTTTGCGCGTTGATGTTTTCTCGCTCGCCTCGACCGCCAAGTCCCTCTCCCCGCGCCTCGCCTTCTGGCGTTCTCCGGCGCCAGTGCTAGCATGCCAGACGCTAGTAAGCAGGCGCGCGAGCGTCAATAGCATCGACCGGTCGCCGCAGCGGGGCATCGACAACGTGCAAGAGATCGAAAACCTGCAAGAGATGGATAGCTTGCAAGAGATGGATAGCTTGCAAGAGATCGCCGTTGTCGCCATTTTCCGCGCATGTCCGGCATGAGCGGAAAATCGGGATCGGCGGGCGCGCTCGGCGCGCTCGATTCGCGCTCGCGCGAAATCTTCCGGTCGATCGTGGAATCCTATCTCGACTCGGGCGAGCCTGTCGGGTCGCGCCATCTGTCGCGCATCCTGCCGATGCCGCTTTCGCCGGCCTCCATCCGCAACGTCATGCAGGATCTCGAGGAACTCGGCCTCGTCTTTGCGCCGCACACCAGCGCCGGCCGGCTGCCGACCGAGACCGGCCTGCGCTTCTTCGTCGATTCGCTGCTGCAGGTCGGCGAATTGTCGCCGGAAGAGCGCATCCGCATCGAGAGCCAGGTGGCCGGCCAGCGCGCCGACGCCGGGCTCGAGGCTCTATTGGGGCAGGCGTCCAGCCTGCTGTCCGGCCTGACGCGCGGCGCGAGCGTCGTGGTCACGACCAAGGACGATCGCAGGCTTCGGCAGATCGAATTCGTGCGGCTCGATCCGGGCCGGGCGCTCGCCGTTCTGGTGTCGGAGGACGGGTCGGTGGAAAACCGTATCCTGGCCATCCCGCCGGACCTGCCGCATTCCGCGCTTGTCAGCGCCGGCAATTATCTCAACGCGCGCATTCGCGGCCGTACGCTCGATCAGGTGCGCGGCGAGATGGAGGCGCATCGCAAGCTGGTCGAGGCCGAACTCGACGAACTGACCGCGCGTCTGGTCGAGGCCGGGCTCGCCAGTTGGGCGGGCCTCGATGGCGCGCGCCGCCAGCTCATCGTGCGCGGGCAGGGCAACCTGCTCGAGGATCTCACGGCGATGGAGGATCTCGAACGCATCCGCCTGCTGTTCGACGATCTCGAAACGAAAACGGACGTTATCGACCTCCTGTCGCGCGCCGAGCAGGGCGAAGGCGTGCGCATTTTTATCGGCTCGGAGAACAAGCTGTTCTCCCTGTCGGGCTCGTCTATGATCGCGGCGCCCTTCCGCGACGGCGACCGCCGCGTGGTCGGCGTTCTGGGCGTCATCGGACCGACGCGGCTCAATTATGCGCGCATCGTGCCGATGGTCGACTACACCGCGCGCGTGATCGCGCGGATCGTCGGTGGCGGGTGAAGGGCTGCGTCAGTTGCATGGCATTGTACTGATTGCGGAATTGCCCGGTCCAAGGTCCGTGAAGGTGACCTTCGGGTAACTGATTGTCGATATTCATTTTTATCTAATCTAAATATCTTTCCAGCATAAACGTCGCCGACGCGTCCTCGAACGCGCGATATCGCAGCGATGGGTAGCTCGTGGGCGCGGTTTCAGATTTTCGACGGTCGGAGGATGGGGCGGTCGCCGTCATCTTCAGCGTAACGCTGCTCGCCATGCTGGGCGCGGTAGCCGCTGCAATCGACTACAGCCGCATCACCAGCGCGCGCGCCCAGTTGCAATCCGCCGCCGACACGGCGGTGCTTGCCGCGGTGCCGACCTACAACGGCGATTCCATTTCGACGCTGACCGGCCAGATCGCGCAGCAGTCGATGGCCGCGTCCATGCCGACGCAGCATCCGAGCGTCGCGATGCGGCAGGGCGCCAACGGGCAGCTTTGCGTGGACACGGGGCTGGCCATCCGCATGACGATACCAATCCTGGCTTCGGGCGGACAGGTGAATGTCAGCGCCTGCGCGGCCAATAACGCGACCTACGAGATCGCGCTCGCGCTCGACAACACCGGGTCGATGGCGGAATCGGCCGGCGGCCAGAGCAAATTGCAGGCGCTGGTGAGCGCAGCCACAAGTCTGGTCAACGTCATCAATACGAATACGCTCAAGCCGAACGCCGCCGTATCGGTCGTGCCCTTCGCGGCGGCGGTGAACGTCGGTTCGGATTTCTTCTACACCAGCAACGCGCCGTGGCTGGACAGTTTCGCGCTGTCCTCGATCCACTGGCAGAATTACGCGCGGCCCTCCGGCGCGCCGTGGACGCCGGGCTCGCGCTTCGATCTCCTGTCTGTCATGGGGACGACCTGGGGCGGATGCGTCGAGGAGCGTCCCGCGCCGTTCCTGACGACCGACGATACGCCGTCGCAAAGCAGGCCGGACACGCTGTTCGTCCCCTATCTCGCTCCGGACGAGGCGGGCGACGCCACCGGCGGCGCCTGCTATTCCTTCACCCCGTCCGGCCAATATCCGGCGACGCCGGGCTGCGGGTCGCAATACTATTCGTTCAATTCCTATCTGAGCGACACGGGCGGCGTCTGCTCCTCAGGCGACGTCTATGACGCCGCCGATCTGGCCAATCCGGTTTCCGCCGGCAGCGGCGCGACCAAGGTCTGCAAATACAAGGGCCAGTCGGTCGCCAACGTCTTCAGCGCCATTTCCGGCGTCAACGGCGGCACGGGACTTTTTCCCGCCGGCCCCAATCTCGGCTGCTCTATTGCGCCGCTCACCACGCTGACCACCGACATGTCGGCAATATCAGGCTCGAGCGGCGCGCTCACCAAAATGGTCCCGAACGGCGACACGTCGCTGCTGCCGGGCTTCATGTGGGCCTGGCGCACGATTTCGCCCAACGGGCCCTTCGCCAACACCGGCGCTTCGGGCGCCTGGAGCGGCATCGGCGCCAAGGCGCCCAAGCCTTACGGCCAGGCCAACAACACGAAGATCATCGTCCTGATGACCGACGGGTTCGACCACTGGGTCGCCAATCCCAGTTCGCCCTATCAGTCGATGTACTCGGCGCTGGGCTTCTATGTGAACAACCGTGTGGCCGCTTACGGAGGCGCATCGGCTGGTCCGACGACAGTGTCCAACTACCGCGCGCAGATGGACGGAGCGCTGCTGGAGGCCTGCACGAACGCCAAGGCGGCGGGCGTGCAAATCTATACGGTGGGCTTCTCGGTGGCGGCCAATCCGATCGATCAGACCGGCATCGACGTGCTGAAATCCTGCGCCAGCGGGAATGCCAACGCCTTCATCGCGCAGGATTCGGGCGGCATCGTCACCACCTTCCAGCAGATCGCCAACAACATCCTGTCGCGGCGCATCACACGCTAGGCCGCCTCAGGCGCCGCCGCGTGTGTCGGCCTCGCCGGCGCCCGCGCTGTCGCCGTTCTCGCCGCCGGAAGGCCGGCGCGACTTGATCTTCGTCCGCCGGCCGGCCTCGTGCAGCACTTCCAGCTGCACCTGCTGGATTTCCGACATGCGCTGCCATTGCCGCGAGATCAGATAGTCGATCTTCTCGTGCAGATGGCGGATTTCGAGTTCGGCCTTCAGGTTCACGCGATAATCGTTGAACGAGCGCTGGCGGTCTTTTTCCTCCTGCCGCTTCTGGCTCATCATGATGATCGGCGCCTGGATGGCGGCCAGGCACGACAGCACGAGATTGAGCAGGATGAAGGGATAGGGATCGAACGCGTCCTTTTCGCCGCGCCACGCGTTGAAGGCCATCCAGATCAGCAGCACGAAGCCGAACGAGATCAGGAAGGACCATGAGCCGCCGAAGCTCGCCAGATGGTCCGATAGCCGCTCGCCGAACGTCCGGTGCTCCTCGTATTCCTCTTCCGTGTTCTCGGCGATCGTGTCCTGCTTGGAGATGCTTTCGGCGACCTGCCGGTCGAGTTCGGTGAATTCGCCGTGCTCCTGCTGGAGCAGTTCCTCGACGTAGAGCATCCGGTAGCGGGCCAGTTCGCCGAGGCTGATCTTGGCGTTGCGCGGCAGGTCGGGATAGTCGCGCCGGATGCGCTCGGCGAGCGATGGCCGCAATTCGTCGATCTTCACGAGGTCTCGGCGGCGATATTTCCGGCCGCTCAGCGCGGAGGGGACTTTTTTGGGGCGCACGCGGCCCGCGGCCGGCGCAACGGCTTCCGCGCTCTCGTCGTCGGCGGCGTCGGCCTCCTCGCCGCTCTCCTCGCTCCCCTCGGGCAGCGTGTCGAACTCTTCCTCGTCAATGTCGTGATCGGGGTGGCGGCTTTTGGGCTCGCGGTCTTCGGGCTGGTTCATCCGGGGCTCCGTTGTTCTGCGCGTTTGCGTCTCGACCCGCCGACCGGTCTTCTAGCGCGCGCTTAGGGGGAGCGGGTGTCCGTTTTGTGACGGCTGGCTGCGCGCGTGCGGCCTTTCGCGTTGACTTCGCCGCGGCCTTGCCCCTATAAGCCCGCCAGCGATTTCGGCGGCGCCGACGTCGGGCGCTTTCTTTGCGCCCTTTGCGTTCGGCGCCCGTGCAATTTTCGGAGAGATCCCGTGAAGCGGACCTATCAACCTTCCAAGCTCGTGCGCAAGCGCCGTCACGGCTTCCGTTCGCGCATGGCGACCGTCGGCGGCCGCAAGGTCATCGCGGCCCGTCGCGCCCGCGGCCGCAAGAAGCTGTCGGCCTGATCGCGCGCGCCTGAGGCCGCCCGGCCGCCACAGTGCGGTCGGCGAGCCCGGTTCGGATCGGAGCGGACATGACCAGCGGCGGCCAGAAAATCCTTGCGCCCCTTCGCCTCAAGAAGCGCAAGGATTTTCTGGCCGCAGCCCGCGGCCCGCGCCGCCACGCTTCCGCTTTCACGCTGCAGGTCGGCGTTCGCTCCGATAGCGCTCGCCCCGAAAGCGCTCGCCCCGAAAGCGACCGCCCTGAAAGACACAATGACGCGCCCGCGCGCTTCGGCCTGACCGTCACCAAGAAGACCTTCGCCTCCGCCGTGCGGCGCAACCGCATCCGGCGGCGCTTGCGCGAGGCGCTGCGGCAGGGCGCGGCCCTTTCGGCCGAGCCCGGACGCGACTATGTATTCGTCGCCCGGGAAAGCGCGCTCGACCTTCCCTTCGCCCGATTGATGTCCGACATGTCCGCAGCCCTCGCCGCGCCCGCGCGCGAGCGGCGCCCCAAAGCCAGGCCCCCCTCCTCATGACCAACGACACCAAGAACCTGTTCCTTGCGATCGCCTTGTCGGTGGCGGTTCTGGTCGGCTGGCAATATTTTGTCGGCGCGCCCAAGCTCAGCCAGCAGCGGGCCGACATCAAGGAGCAGCAGTCGTTGCCGCCCCGTCCGACGTCGGATACGACGGCTCCGACCGCCCCCGGCGCCCCGCAGGCCGGCGCGCCCGCTGCGCCCGGCGCAGCCGTTCCGGGCGCGACGAAGTCGCGCGAGGAGGCTCTGGCCGCCAGCCCCCGTCTGGCGGTGGACACAGAGAGCCTGTCCGGCTCGATTTCCCTGAAAGGCGCGCGTATCGACGATCTGCGCCTGAAGAAATATCACCAGACGGTCGATCCCAGCAGTGCGACGATCGAGCTTCTCTCGCCTTCGGGCGCGCCGCACCCGTTCTATGCCGAGATCGGCTTCGTGCCTGCCGCCGGCGAAAAGCCCGATCTGCCGGGCTCCGACACGCTCTGGACAGCAGACGCGACGAAGCTGACGGCGACGACGCCCGTGACGCTGACCTTCGACAATGGCAAGGGCCTCGTCTTCAAGCGCAAGATTTCGGTCGACAACGATTATCTCTTCACAGTTCAGGACAGCGTCGAGAACAAGACCGACAAGTCCGTCACTCTCTATCCGTTCTCGCTTGTCTCGAGACATGGCAAGCCGGAGACGTCGGGCTATTCCGTGTTGCACGAGGGCCTGATCGGCGTCGTCGGCGACTCCGGCGTACAGGAATACGCCTACGACAAGATCGAGAAGGAAACGAACGGCCAGAAGGGCTTCAAGGGCGTCGGCGGCTGGGTCGGCTTCACCGATAAATACTGGGCCGCCACCGTTGCGCCCGACCAGACCAAGCCGTTCGACGGACGCCTGTCCGGCGGCGGCGCGGCGCAGAAATCCTATCAGGCCGATGCGCTGGGTCAGGCCGAGACGATCGAGCCCGGCAAGACAGGCGAAGCGAAGACCTATGTCTTCGCCGGCGCCAAAGTCTCGCAATTGCTCGACCGCTACCAGCAGACGCCGGGCATTGCGAAATTC
This sequence comes from Rhodoblastus sp., assembly GCA_047605445.1. Lineage (GTDB taxonomy): Bacteria > Pseudomonadota > Alphaproteobacteria > Rhizobiales > Beijerinckiaceae > JAJXWB01. The sequence goes on along the minus strand of JASGFP010000023.1, from coordinate 10,006 downwards.
GAACTGCTGATCGACTGGGGATGGTTCTATTTCATCACCAAGCCGATGTTCAAACTGATCGACTGGCTCTACAAGCTGCTCGGCAATTTCGGCCTCGCGATCCTCGCCGTCACCGTCATCGTCAAGCTCGCCTTCTTCCCGCTCGCCAACCGCTCCTACCTGTCGATGGCGAAGATGAAGGCGCTGCAGCCGCAGCTCAAGGAACTGCAGGCGAAATATCCCGACGACAAGGTGAAGCAGCAGCAGGAGCAGATGGAGCTGTTCAAGCGCGAGAAGGTCAATCCGGTCGCCGGCTGCCTGCCGATGATCATCCAGATCCCGGTGTTCTTCTCGCTCTACAAGGTCCTGTTCGTCACCATCGAAATGCGCCAGGCGCCCTTCTACGGCTGGATCAAGGACCTCTCGCAGCCCGATCCCACCAACGTCTTCAACCTGTTCGGCCTGCTGCCGTTCGATCCCACGCATGTGCCCGTCTTCGGCCATTTCCTGTGGCTCGGCATCTGGCCGCTGCTGATGGGCGTGTCGATGTGGGTGCAGATGAAGATGAACCCCGAGGCGACCGATCCGGTCCAGCGCCAGATGTTCGCCTGGATGCCGGTCATCTTCACCTTCATGATGGGCTCGTTCCCGGCGGGCCTCGTCATCTACTGGACCTGGAACAATCTCCTGTCGGTGGCGCAGCAAGGCTTCATCATGAAGCGCGCCGGCGTGCCGTTCGAGCTTTGGGACAATCTGGCCAAGACGTTCAAGCGCAAGCCGGCGTAGAGCCGACGCCGCCATGGCCGGGCTCGTCCCGGCCATCCACGCCGATCCGCAGCCGCGACGGACCCGGCATTTCTGCGCGGCCTGGCGTGGATGCCCGTGACAAGCACGGGCATGACGCGGAGAGAATCGCGCTCGTGAGTGAATCAACCGAACCCGACTACGCCGAAGCCGGCCGCAAGCTCTTCGCCGGCCCCTGCGACTTCATCTGGGCCGCCGCCAAGGCGAACGACCTGCCTCCGTCAGGTCCGCCCGAATTCGCCTTCGCCGGCCGCTCCAACGTCGGCAAGTCCTCGCTTCTCAATGCGCTCACGGGCCGCAAGACCCTGGCGCGCGTGTCGCATACGCCCGGCCGCACCCAGCAGCTGAATTTCTTCGCGCTTGGCCGCAACAATCCCGCCGATGTCGAGCGCGCCCGCCTCGTCGACATGCCCGGCTACGGCTATGCCGCCGTCTCCAAGACCAAGATTTCGTCCTGGGACGGGCTGATGAAGGATTATCTGCGCGGCCGGGCGAAGCTGCTGCGGGTCTATGTGCTGATCGACGGCCGGCGCGGCGTGATGAAGGTGGACGAGGAGATGCTTGACGCGCTCGACGCCGCCGCCGTCTCCTATGCGCTCGTTCTGACCAAGAAGGACGAGGTCAAGAAGGGCGACGTCGATCGGATCGTCGCGGAGACGAAAGGCAAGATCGCCAAGCGTCCCGCCGCCTATCCGCATGTGCTGTTCACCGCCAGCCACACCGGCGAAGGCGTGCCGGAGCTGCGCGGCGCGATCGCGCAATTGCTGGCCGAACGCGGCGTGTGACCTAGTTTTCTCCCCCAAGGGAGCAACTCATGAACCTGCCAGCCGACATCAAGGGTCTGTGGACCCCGCCGCCGCTCTCGCGCCGCGGCTTCATGACCGCTTCCGCGGCCGGCGCCGCAGGCTATGCGCTCGCCGCCGGGCCCGTGCGCGCCGAGGCGATCCACACCGACGAAGCGGGCCTGACGACGGGCGAGGGCAAGGCCGCCGTCGCGGGCGGCGAGATGCCCGTCTATTTCGCGCGGCCGGAGAAGGCCGCCAATCCGCCCGTCGTGATCGTCGCCTCCGAGGTTTTCGGCGTGCACGAATATATCCGCGATGTCGCGCGCCGGCTGGCCAAGGCCGGCGCCTTCGCGGTCGCCCCGGATTTCTATTTCCGCAGCGGCGTCGACCTGCCGAGGCAGACCGATTTTTCGAAAATCATGGCGGTCGTGAACGCCAAGCCGGACGCCGAGACGATCGCCGATCTCGACGCGACCGCGGCCTGGGCGAAGGGGCAGGGCGGCGATATTTCGCGGCTCGGCATCGTCGGCTTCTGCCGTGGCGGCCGCACGGTCTGGCAATATTGCGCGTCGGCCCATCCGCCGCGCGCGGGCGTGGCCTTCTACGGCGCGGTCGAGGACCCGTCGGAGCAGAAGGCCATCTGGCCGAAGAGCGCGCTGGATTTGGCCGCCGACATGAAGGCGCCGGTGCTCGGCCTCTACGGCGAGGCCGACCAGGGGATTCTCGTCATGCAGGTCGAGGAAATGCAGGACAAGCTGAAGGCGGCCGGCAAGACGGCGGAGTTCCACATCTACCCCGGCGCCGGCCACGGCTTCCACGCCGACTTCCGGTCGAGCTACCGCAAGGAGGCGGCCGAGGACGCTTGGGCGCGCACGCTTGCGTGGTTCAGGACATACGGCGTGTTGTGAGGCGGCATTGAGATCGTCATGACCAGCCGCTAGATAAGTCCGCCCTTTTCACCGGACGCCGCCATGACCGACGACACCCAGATCGACGCAGCCAACGCCACGGCGCAGACGCTCGTGCGCGCCTTGCCGCACATGCTGCGCTATGACGACGCCATCGTCGTGGTGAAATACGGCGGCCACGCCATGGGCGACGAGAAGGTGGCGCGCGACTTCGCCCGCGACATGGTGCTGCTCGAACAATCCGGCGTGAACCCCGTGGTGGTGCACGGCGGCGGTCCGCAGATCGGCGCCATGCTCAACAAGCTCGGCATCAAGTCGGAATTCGCGGCCGGGCTCCGCATCACCGACAAGGCCACCGTCGAGATCGTCGAGATGGTTCTGGCGGGTTCGATCAACAAGCAGATCGTCGGCTTCATCAACGCCGAGGGCGGCCGCGCCATCGGCCTGTGCGGCAAGGACGGCAACATGGTGACGGCGACCAAGGTCGCGCGGACTGTCCATGACGCCGGCTCCAACATCGAGAAGGTCGTCGACCTCGGCTTCGTCGGCGAGCCGTCGAAGGTAGACACGACCGTGCTCGACCAGGTGCTCGGCCGCGAACTCATTCCCGTGCTGGCGCCGGTCGCGCAGGGCGCCGACGGCGAGACCTACAACATCAACGCCGACACATTCGCAGGCGCCATTGCAGGCGCGCTCGACGCCAAGCGCCTCATCTTCCTCACCGACGTGCCGGGCGTTCTCGACAAGAACAAGCAGCTCATCAAGGAGCTGCGCGTCTCCGACATTCCCGCGCTCATCGCCGACGGCACGATCACCGGCGGCATGATCCCGAAGGTCGAGACCTGCATCTACGCGATCGAGCAGGGCGTCGAAGGCGTCGTCATCGTCGATGGCAAGCTGCCGCACGCCGTGCTTGTCGAATTGCTGACCGACCACGGCGCGGGCACGCTGATCACACGGTGAAACGCGAACTCGACGTCAATGCGCCGCGACTGCCGGGCGAGATCGCCCGGCGCTTTTCCCATGTGCGAACATGGGTGTTCGACCTCGACAACACGCTCTATCCCGCGGGCTCCGATCTCTGGCCGAAGATCGACCAGCGCATCACGCTCTTCATGGCCCAATTGTTCGGGCTCGACGGCATGTCGTCGCGCGCGCTGCAGAAATATTACTACCAGCGCTACGGCACGACCTTGCGCGGCCTGATGAGCGAGCACGACATAACGCCTGAAGAGTTTCTGTCGTTCGTGCACGACATCGACCGCTCTTCGCTCAAGCCAAACCATTCGCTCGCGCAAGGCATAGCGGCGCTGCCCGGCCGCAAGCTGATCCTCACCAACGGGTCGCGCGAACACGCGATCCGCACCGCCGAAAAGCTCGGCATTCACGATCTCTTCGAGGACGTCTTCGACATCGTCGCCGCCGACCTGCTGCCGAAACCCTATGCGGAAACCTACGACCGCTTCTTCGCGCGCCACGGCGTCGATCCGAAGGAAGCGGCCATGTTCGAGGACATCGCGCACAATCTCGAAGTCCCGCACGCCCGCGGCATGGTGACGACGCTGGTCACGCCGCGCTCGGAAGAAGAGGTCGAGCGCGAAGTCTGGGAAATCGCGACGGGCGGCGAGCCGCACGTGGATTTCGTGACCGATGATCTCGCAGCGTTTCTGGAGGCGGTCGTGAAGTGAGGCATGTGTTTCCCTCCCCACGAGGGGGAGGGGGAGACGCGCGGCGTCGCAAGACGGCAGGCTTCGGTTGCAAGCCTGAAGGCTCGCGGTCCAGCCGGGCCGCCCTCCCGACTTGCATTCCCACCCCGCCAAATTAACATGTTAAATAAATCGCCCGGAGGCACCCATGGAACAGCACCGCGCATCCGACGCGCTCGTCGAGACACTGATCGCGAACGGGATCGACACGATCTACGGACTGCCGGGCGTCCATAACGATCCCTTGTTCGACGCTTTCTGGCAGAACCGCAATCGCCTGCGCGTCCTGCACGCTCGCCACGAGCAGGGCGGCGGCTATATGGCGCTGGGCGCGGCGCTGGCGACTGGAAAACCGCAAGCCTTCGCCGTCGTGCCGGGCCCCGGCTTCCTCAACGCCGGCGCCGCCATGCTGACGGCCTACGGCATGAATGCGCCGGTCATGGCGCTGGTCGGCCAGATCCCCGCCGACCAGATCGACCGCGGCTTCGGCGCCCTGCATGAAATTCCCGATCAGGTCGGCCTTGCCCGTCACATCACGAAATTCGCCGCCCGCATCGACGCCCCGCACGAGGCCGCGCCGCTGGCGGCGACTGCGCTGTCGCATGCCCTGTCGGGCCGCCAGCGTCCGGTCATGCTGGAATGCGCGATGGACGTCTGGGCGCGCCGCACGCCGGTCGCCGCGCCGGAAATGGCCAGGCCCCTGCGGCCTGCGATTGATCCTGACGCTGTCGAGAAACTCGCGAAAATTCTGGGCAGCGCGAAAAAGCCTCTCATCGTCGTCGGCGGCGGCGCGCAGGACGCCAGCGCCGAAGTGACCGCGCTCGCCGAATTGCTGGAGGCGCCCGTCGTCGCCTATCGGCGCGGGCCGGGCGTGGTCGACGGCCGCCATCGCCTCGCCGTTTCCCTGCCGATCGGCCATCGGATGTGGAAGGAGGCCGATGTGGTCATCGGCATCGGCACGCGCCTGCTGATCGGCCAGAACGAATGGGGTCTCGACAAGGACCTGAAAATCCTGCGCATCGACATCGATCCCACCGAGCCCAACCGTTTCGCCAGGGCCGACGCGGCGCTGACAGCCGACGCCGCGGACGGTGTGCGCGCCCTTCTCGACCGCCTGCCGAAGCACATGGGCAAGCGCGAGAGCCGCGCGGACGAGATCGCCGGCCATCGTGGCTGGTTCGCGGAAAAAATCGCGGCGCTCGAACCGCAGCTCTCCTTCGTGCGCGCCATCCGCCGCGCACTGCCGGACGACGGAATCTACGTCGACGAAGTCACCCAGATCGGCTTCGCCGCGCGCCTCGCGTTCCCGACCTACGCGCCGCGCACCTTCCTGTCGCCGGGCTACCAGGACAATCTCGGCTGGGGCTATGGCGCGGCGCTCGGCGCGCAGGCGGCCATGCCGGGCCGGGCCGTCGTCTCGATCGCAGGCGACGGCGGCTTCATGTATCAGGTGCAGGAACTGGCGACCGCGGTGCAGCACAATCTGCCGGTCGTGGTCGTCGTCTTCGACAATGGCGCCTTCGGCAATGTGAAGCTGCTCCAGAAGGAGCGCTTCGATAGCCATTTCATCGCCTGCGATCTGAAAAATCCGGACTTCTGTGCGCTGGCCGAAAGCTTTGGCGCAGCCGCCTTCCGCGCGAAGGACGCCGCCGAACTGGAAACCTCGCTGAACAAGGCCTTCGCCCTGCGCAAGCCCGCGCTGGTGCATGTGCCCTGCGGCGAAATGCCGAGCCCGTGGGGCTTCCTGCACATGGGCCGCGCGCGGGCGTAGCCTCGGACTGGCGGCGACACGCCACAATCATGCCGCTTGGCCCGCGCGCCCATCTGTGGCATCGCTCGCGCCGTTCGATCCACAAGGGCGACGAAGAAGCCGCATGCTGCGCGTGATCATCCGTTTTCTCGGCCTGCTGCTGCTGGCGGCGGCCTTCGCCGCGCTGGTGATCGACGGCACGAAGAGCATCGCCTCCGATACGCTCATCGTCACGCCGCTGGCGCAGATCGCCCAGCAGGTCGCCCCGTCGAAATTCGCCCTGCTGCAGGGCGCGATCGAAAGCCGCTTCGGTCATTTCGCCTGGAAGCCCGTGACCACCACCCTGCTCGCCCTGCCGGGCTGGCTGTGCGCCGGCGCCTTGGGCGGCCTTTTGTTCGCCGCCACGCGCCGCCGCATCGTCAAGGTCGGATATTCCAGCCGCGGCTAGCTAACGCCATTGTGATTGGGCGGCGTCTGGCGCTTTGCGGGACGCGGACTAGATTTCCCGCTCAGGAGGACGCCCATGTTCATGCTCCGCAAGCGTGTCGCGCTCCCGAGCGCCGCACAGGCCCTGCCGGGCCGCCCCGATTCGATCCCCACCGCCGCCCGCCACTACGTTTTCGACCGCCCGTTGAAAGGGCCATACCCCGAAGGCATGCGACAGGTCGTCTTCGGCATGGGCTGTTTCTGGGGCGCGGAACGAAAATTCTGGCAACTGGGCGACGGCGTATGGATCACGGCTGTCGGCTATGCCGGCGGCCACACGCCCAACCCGACCTATGAGGAGGTCTGCTCGGGCATGACCGGGCATACCGAGGTCGTGCTCGTCGTCTACGATCCGCGGAAGATTTCCTATGAGAAACTTCTGAAGACGTTCTGGGAGAACCACGATCCGACGCAGGGTATGCGGCAAGGCAACGACATAGGCACGCAGTATCGGTCCGCCCTGTTTGCGGACGGCGAAGATCTGTCCGTTGCAAAGGCATCGGCCGATGCGTTCGGCAAGGCGCTCGCGGCGCGCAACTACGGGCCGATCACCACCGAGATCGCGGCCGCGCCGCCCTTCTATTTCGCCGAGGACTACCACCAGCAATATCTCGCCAAGAACCCTGCGGGTTATTGCGGTCTCGGCGGCACGGGCGTCTCGTGTCCGGTTGGCGTGGCGCAGCAGGGCGTGTGAACCGCGTCTTGCGGAAAAGCGCCGCCTCGTGGCATCAACGCCGCGAGGAAAAGTCATGAGCAATTTCGCCCACACGCTGCAAAAATGGCTGTTCGCCAGCCGCTGGCTGCTCGCGCCGTTCTACTTCTGCCTAGTCGCCAGCCTGTTCGCGCTGCTGTTCAAGCTCGTGCAGCACGCAGCCCACATGGTCGCGACGCTGGTCGAATCGAGCGAGGCGTCGGTCACGCTCGATATCCTCTCGCTGATCGACATGACGCTGGTCGGCTCGCTGATCGTTCTGGTGATCTTCTCCGGTTGGGAGAATTTCGTTTCGCCAGTCGACAAGGGCGAGGCGAGAGGCTGGCCGCAATGGATGGGCGAGATCGACTTCTCCGGTCTCAAGCTCAAACTCATGTCGTCCATCGTCGCCATTTCCGCGATTCAGGTCCTGCGCGCCTTCATGGACCTGAAGAATGCGTCGGATCGGGATCTGATGTGGGGCGTCGGCATCCATCTTTCCTTTGTCGTGTCGGCGCTCATTCTCGCGCTGTCGGACAAGCTGTCCGGCCACCCCGCCCCCAGCGACGACAAGTCGCACTGACCTGAACCTTCGCCTTCGCCGCGTGCGCATTGGCACATTAGCGCCATTCGTCTTGCGTCAGCCTCCAGGCCGGCTCACGATAAGCTCGTGAGGAAACGCAAGCCGCGTTCCAGCGCCGAATGCGCGGCAGTGAGGGTTCAATGGTCGATCCGTTCAGCGCGCGCTTGCGCGCGCGTCTCGCCGGCCGTCTGCCGGCGGTGCTCGTGTTGAGCGCGGGCCCCGTCTTCGCCCAGTCTTTCGATTGCTCCAAAGCCGCGCCGCCGATCGAGACCGCTATCTGCGCTTCGGCTTCATTGCGCGCGCAGGACAATGCGCTCGCCGGCGCCTACGCCCGCGCGCAATATGCGCTGCGCGAGGACGCCCACGCGCTCGATCTGTTGAAGCAGGCGCAGCGGCAGTGGATATCGGTGCGCAATCGCGATTGCGCGCGCGCCGGCGACAAGGTCGCCGATTGCCTGACGTCCGCATATGCGACGCGCCTCGGAGAAATCGGCAAGGCGCTCGGCGCGCAGCAGACGGCGGCGACCGCAGCGCAGGCGCCGCAAACCGGCGTGCAGCCCTCCACGCAGCCGCAGCCCACCACGCAGCCGCAACCCGCCCAGAACCCGCAGCCGGCGCCTGTCCAGCCGCCGCAGGCCGCAGCGCCCGCGCGTCCAACCTCCATCACGGCGCCCGGCGCGCAACTGCAGCCCGCAAGCGTTCCGGCCGACCGCGACGCGAGCGCGCTCGTGACCATCCCTGCGCCCGGCCGCTATTCGTTGCGCGCGGAAAGCGCGAGCGGCGTCGCCATTCAACTCGTCGACATGATGACGGGCCCTGGCGATTCAGCAGGCGCCGCCGGCGCGCGCGACGGCCGGCTCGACATTCTCCTCGACAAGGGCGTCTACAAGCTGCGCACGAGCGGCGCGAAAGGCGCCGGCAAGCCCGCGGCCCTCAAGGCTCTGGCCTTTCACGACGTCGCCGCGCCCGCGCCGCTCGGCGCCGAACCTCTGACGCCGGGCGATCTCGGCGATCTCGAGCAGCGGTCGTTCTGGGTCGATGTCGATTCGGGCGGACGCGTCGCCATCGAGGCGCTCGGCCGCGCCTTGCAGGACCTGCGCTTTTGGCGCGACGGCGAGGAACTCGCCGACCTCAGGCCGGAGATCGCGACGGTCGAGCCGAAAGCCGGCCGCCCGATGAATCGCATCAGGCTCGAAGGCAAGGTCGAGCCCGGCCGTTACCTCGCGACCGCCTATGGCGGCGAGAGCGCGGTCTGGGTCGACGGCGCGAGCGACAGGCCGTTCATGATCCGCAAGCTCGCGCCGCGAAGCGTCGCCGCCGGACTGGCGGAAGCTGCGGTCGGCGCCTTCGGCTCCGTTCGTTTCGAGGCGCCCGCCGATTTCGATTCCTTCCGTCTCGAAGTCGCCGATCCCGCGCCGCTGCGCATGGTCGTCCGGCGCGGCGGCGAGCAGCGCAACGTGGCGTTGGCGAAAAACAGCCGCGATCCCTTCGTCGTCGCGACCCTGCCCGTCAAGGATCGCGCCCCGGCGACAATCGAAATTTCCGGCCTCGATGGTCAGGCGTTCCGTCTTCGCGCGCTGCGCGACTCGCGCGACATGCGCATCTCCGGCGGAGGTCCGACGCAGGTTCTCGTCGATGTCGCCGGCGAAGGCGGCGACGAGATTCCCGCCACCGCCATTCTCGTGCGCTTCGACCAGAACAAGGCGCGCGTCGTCGCGGCGGACGCGCCGCGCATCGGTCCCGGCCAGGCGTGGCGGCGCCGCTTCAACCTGCGCGGGCCGAGCACGATCCTTTTCGAAATGACGGGCCCTGGCCCTGTCGCCGTCCGCACGCAGGGCCCGGCCGTGCGCGCAATCGTCGAACCCGTGCTTGGCTCGACGCCGCCGCGCGCCGACGGGCGCACGCCCGGCCGCTACGATCTGGACGCCGGCGTATACACATTGCGCCTGACGCCGGCGGCAGGGGCCAGCGGCGTCTTCGATCTCACGCTCGGCCAACCCGGCCAGTTGCCCGACATGGCGCCGCCGCCCGCGCCGCGCACGGCGCTCTCGCTCGGCCTACACAACATCGAGCGCGGCGCGATCTACGAAGCCATCGCCAACAACGCGCCGGGCCTGTTGATCGGCATGCGCGCGCTCGCCTCGCCGGTCGATCTGTCGAAGGGGCCGATCGGGCTCTGGCAGGGCCTGCCCGCGCCGCGGGCAGCGTCGGCGCCTGCGCCGATAGCCCCGCAGATCAAGCCTGCGACGCAGCAGCGCGGCGACAGCCCATCGCCCGGAAAGCCGGCGCGTTCCGCGAATGCGCCGGGCCAGGC